>NZ_JBSGEZ010000006.1:0-82006 GCF_053603155.1 Nocardia sp. NPDC004260
CCGGTCGACCAGCCGGCCACCGCAACCAGCGTCCAGCACCCCGCTACGACGTGCACATCAAAACACCCAGCAACCAGAAGCCATCCAAACCCCCCGGGCCACGACCCCGCCGAACAGGATAAAAACCCAGCTCAGAGGTTAAAACTCAAGCTAGGGGTTTGTGAGCGCGAATACGGCACTGAGCGCGGCCGAAGCGTCGAGCAGGGCATGG
The DNA here is from genome assembly GCF_053603155.1 of Nocardia sp. NPDC004260. Classification (NCBI taxonomy): domain Bacteria; kingdom Bacillati; phylum Actinomycetota; class Actinomycetes; order Mycobacteriales; family Nocardiaceae; genus Nocardia; species Nocardia sp. NPDC004260. The sequence goes on from NZ_JBSGEZ010000006.1 coordinate 212, forward strand.
GAGCGGGCCGTGATGCTCGCGTTTCGCGCCGCCAGCGCCGCCTCGACATCCTCGGATCGGTGGCCGCGCGGTAGGTCGGGCATCAAGGTCTTCAGCGTGTCGACGCGATACCCGGCCCGGCGCAGCTGGTGCACGATGCGGGCATCCCGGACTTGGGCGGGCGAATACCTTCGCGTGCCCTGTGCGGTCACGCGATCCGGGACCACGAGTCCCTCCGCGTCCCAGTGTCGCAGTGTCGACGGGCGCACGCCCAGCGCGGCGGCGAGTTCGGCGACGCCCATCGCATCCGAAGGGCGCACGTCGGCGATCGGCTCGGCGGCGATCACCTCCGCCGCCCGTTCGGCGAGTGTCAGATCGGTGCGTTCCCGGTCCAGCCGGGCGTGTGCCGCGTCGAGCAAGGCGAGCACCTGGGGAAACGGTCCCTCGTGGACGGCACGAACGATGCGCTTGGCCTCGACGGGGCCGACGCCGGCCGCCAGCGCCCGATAAGCGAGTGCGGAACGCACATGCACCTCGCCGTACCTGCGGTAGCCGGTCGCAGTGCGTATCGCCGTCGGCAGCACACCGTCGCGTTCGAGGTTGCGGATCTGCTGCACGGAGTACCCGGCCCGCAGCGCCACATCGGCCGTACGCATTGCGGAGTTGCGACTTGTCACGCCATTTGCCATGCGTCTCCTGCTCGAAGTCTCCACAAGCACCTTAATGAAACGCTGGAATGCATGACCATCGACGAGATCATCGGCTTCGTCTCCGCCCTCGACGGAGTCCTCACCTTGCGCCCTGGCCCCGGTGACGGCTCACCGGAGATCAGCTGGGGCGATACGTTCTTCTACTACTCACCGGACGGCGTAGTACCGAAGGCGACCCAGCCCTTCGCCACGATCGTCACGAAGAACTACCCCGGCGACGAGAGTTCCGGCCTGGACCGCCCAGAGGCATTCCGCGTCAACATCGCCGCCGGGAAAGAGGTCTTCATCCAGTGGACGGCCCAATCGACCCACCAAGACCCGAGCGCGACGGACACGCTCCTCCCCCACCCCGTCTACGCCTCCGCCGGTTGGCTAGCGGTCATCAACCCCGGCCCCCGAACCAGCACCCCCACCCGAGAACTCCTCCGAACGGCCTACCAACGAGCCCGCACTCGCTACGAACGCCGCGCCACCCGCGCCTGAGGAGAAGCGAGTGGCACATGGTTGCGGCGAAGCGCGAGAAGACTCTCGACCATGTGCCACTCGCGGGAATGGTTGACATGGAGCGCGCTCCAGCACCTAGCGTCGGGGCCGACGAATTCGAGTGCAGGAGGTAGCAGCATGAACGAGGTCCCGACCCGGCAGCTCGGTGGGCTGACCGTTTCCGCGCAGGGCCTGGGGTGCATGGGTATGAGTCACGGCTACGGCGCCGCGGACGACGAGCAGTCGATCGCGACGCTGCACCATGCCCTCGACCTGGGGGTCACCTTGTTGGACACCGCCGACTTCTACGGCGCGGGGCACAACGAGGAGCTGATCGGGCGGGCCGTCGCAGGGCGGCGAGACGAGGTGGTGCTCGCCACGAAATTCGGCTTCGCCAACCGCTTGGGCGAGCCCACGCACATCCGCGGCGACGCGGCCTACGTGCGACAGGCATGCGAGGCATCGCTGCGCAGGCTCGGCGTCGACCACATCGACCTCTACTACCTGCACCGGGTGGACCCGCAGGTGCCGATCGAGGAGACCGTCGGCGCGATGGCCGAACTGGTACGGGCCGGGAAGGTCAGGCACCTCGGGCTGTCGGAGGCGGGCGCGGACACCATTCGGCGCGCGCACGCGGTGCATCCGATCGCCGCGTTGCAGAGCGAGTGGTCGTTGTGGACCCGCGATTTGGAGGCGGAGATCGTCCCGGTCTGCCGTGAGCTCGGCATCGGCGTGGTCCCCTTCTCGCCGCTCGGGCGTGGATTCCTGACCGGACGGTACGACTCGGTGGAAGGTCTGGCGGACAACGACGTGCGGCGCAGTCAGCCTCGCTTCGCCGACGGCAACCTCGAACGGAACCTGGCGATCGTCGCCGAGCTGAACGAGCTGGCCGCGGCGAAGGGCGTCACCGCCGGCCAACTCGCGTTGGCCTGGGTACAGCATCGGGGCGATGATGTGGTGCCGATCCCCGGCACCCGACGGCAGCGATACCTGGCGGAGAACCTCGCAGCGCTGACCATCGAGCTGTCCGCCGACGACCTCGCCGCCATCGAGGCCGCCGCCCCGCCGGAGCAAGTGGCTGGCGACCGTTACGACGCGACGAACCTCACCTTCGTCAACGGCTGAGGCCCGAACCCAGCGCGCCCGGACTCGCACACCGAGTGATGGCAGGCACCTGCTACGACGTGGCGAGACCCGCTTCCGTCAACGGCTGGGTCCGGGGGCGACTGGCCCGCCATCAGTCGCCGACGGAGTGAGGGCCGAGCACGCGATACGGCTTGACGCGAATCCCTTTTCGTCATTCGCTGAGCCCCAGGGTGACCAGCGTCCCGCCAAATGATCGCGGCACCTCCGACGTGGCTACCCTCGCCCTCGTATGGCGGAGACCGCCGCTCCCCAGCGCCGCTGACCGGGCTCGTCCGCCGAGTGGTGTCGCCACATGCGTGGTGTCGCCACCTGTTCAGGAAATCCGAAAGCCGTGATCGACATCCCGAGCCTCTGGACTCGAGCCCGACGCCTCACAGCCCCGGGGACGATGCCTGAGCCCAGAAGCGCTTCGGGATGCGCCCGGCCAAGCGCGCGGTGTATCCCGCGCGCACCGCGTCCGCCATCGCCGCGGCCATCAACTCGGGGCGCTTCGCCCTGGTGACGGCGGTGGCCAGCAACACCGCGGAGCAGCCGAGTTCCATGGCGAGGGCGGCGTCGCTCGCGGTGCCGATGCCCGCGTCCAGGATGACCGGCACCTTCGCTTCGGCGACGATCATCTCGATGTTGTGCGGGTTGCCGATGCCGAGGCCGGTACCGATGGGCGCGCCCAGCGGCATCACCGCCACGCAGCCCGTCTCCTCCAGACGGCGGGCCAGGATCGGATCGTCGTTGGTGTAGGGCAACACGACGAAGCCGTCGTCGACGAGTTGTTCCGCGGCGGTGAGCAGTTCGACGGGGTCCGGCAGCAGGGTGCGCTCGTCGGCGACCACCTCGAGCTTCACCCAGTTGGTGTCCAGTGCCTCCCGCGCCAGCTGCGCGGTGAGCACGGCCTCGGCCGCGGTGCGGCAACCGGCCGTGTTCGGCAGCGGCGCGATGTTCAGTCGTTTCAACAGGTCGAGTACGCCGGTACCGCCCGCGGCGTCGATGCGCCGCATGGCCACGGTGGTCAACTCGGTGCCGGAGGCGATCAGCGCCTCCTCCAGCACGGCGAGGTTCTCCGCGCCGCCGGTGCCCATGATCAGGCGGGAACCGAACTCCCGGTCCGCGATGCGCAGTGGAGCGTGTGCGGATGCCGTCGCAGCCTCAGCCACCTTGAACCGCCGTCAGCACCTCGATCTGCCAGCCGCGCCCGACCGGTTCGTCCCAGCGCGACTTGGGGAACACGGCTCCGTCCACCGCGAGCGCGACACCCCGGCACGGCAGTCCGAGGCGCTCCAACAACTCGCGCACGGTCAGCGGCTCGGCGAACTCGTGCTCGTCGCCGTTCACCGTGACACCGATGGGGACGGATGACAGCGTCATCGAATTCCTCCTACAGTCGTCGAAAAGCGTTGCGGGTCGGCTACTTCCGCTTCGGGCAGCATTGCCCCGCCGAGCAGGCTCGCCACCGCGTCCACCGTGAGCGGCAGGGTGAGCATGCCGTTGCGGCCGTGCCCGGTGGCCGCGATGATCCGGTCGGTGAGCCAGCCGATCAACGGCAGATTGTCCGGGCTGCCCGGCCGGGAACCGGCGCTCGCTTCGGCGAGTTCGTATTCGCCGATGCCGGGGAACACCGCCTCCGCGTCGGCGATCAGGTCGCGGACGCCCGCGACGGTGACCGCGGTGTCGAAACCCGCCTCGTACTGCGTGGCGCCGACGACGATTCCGTCGGCGCGCGGCACCAGGTAGACCGCGCGCCCGTGCACTCTGGCTCGGATCACCCGGCGCGGCGCGGGCGCGACGCCGGGCCGTTGCCGCAGGCGCAGGATCTCGCCCTTGACCGGGCGAACCGGCAGCTCCGGCCACAATGCCGCCGACGCGGCTCCCGCGGCGAGCACGACTTGATCGTGCGGAAGTTCCGTCAGCGAGTCTACGGACTCGGCGCGCACCACGACGCCGGCCGCCTCGGCGGCTTGCCGCAGCGCGGCGACCAGCTTGCGGTTGTCGATCGCGGGTTCGGCGGGTGCGAGCAGCGCGGCGCGCACCGTCCTGGCCAGGCCGGGTTCCCGCTCACGCACTCCGGCGCGGTCCAGCAGGCGCAGCTCGTGCCCGCGTCCGCCGACCCAATCGGCCACGGTGCGCAGGTCGGCCGCGTCGGCCGCGTCCAGCGCGACGGTCATGGTCTCGTCCGCAACGAAAACCGAGACGCCGGTCGCGTCCGCCAGCCGGGCGGCGAATTCCGGCCAGCGGGCCAGCGACGCGGCGCCGAATTCGAGCACCCGATCCTCGCCGGGCCAGCCTTCCGACAGCGGTGCGAGCATGCCCCCGGCCACCCAGGAGGCCCCGGTGGCGACAGCCGGATCGAACAGGGTGGCCGACCAACCGGCCTCGGCGGCCCGCCAGGCCACGGCGAGCCCGACGGCGCCGCCACCGACGACGGCCAGAGTCCGCATCCGATCCACCTGCCTCCTGTTTCGCATCCCCACGGTAGCGCGGCTACGGTCGAAGGCGTGCAACCCTCCCACCCCAATCGACCCGCCTCGCCGCGGGAGCGTCTGACGAACGCGCGGCTGTACCTGTGCACCGACGCTCGCCGGGAGAAGGGCGATCTGGCCAAGTTCGCCGAGGCCGCGTTCGCAGGCGGAGTCGACATCATCCAGCTCAGGGACAAAGGATCACCGGGCGAGGCCGAGTTCGGCCCGCTGGAGGCCAGGGCCGAGCTCGGCGCGCTGGCCGAACTCAAGGCCGCCGCACGCAGGCACGGCGGGCTGGTCGCGGTGAACGATCGCGCCGACATCGCCCTCGCCGCCACCGCCGACGTGCTGCACCTCGGCCAAGCCGACCTGCCGCCCTGGTACGCCCGCCGAATCCTCGGGCCCGACGTGGTGATCGGACGATCCACGCACAATCGCGCGCAGGCCGGGCTCGCCGCGATCGATGAGCACATCGATTACTTCTGCACCGGCCCCATCTGGGCGACCCCGACCAAACCCGGCAGGCAGGCGGCGGGCCCCGAGCTGGTTCGCTCCACCGCGGACGCCCATCCCACCCGGCCCTGGTTCGCGATCGGCGGGATCAACGGCGAGAACCTGGCGCAAGTGCTGGAAGCCGGGGCGAAGCGGGTCGTCGTGGTGCGCGCGATCACCGAGGCACGCGATCCGGAAGCCGCGGCGCGCGAGCTGAAAACGGCGCTACTGGCGAACGCGTGAGCGCCGCGGTCAGGAAAGCACCTGTCCGCGGGTGAACGAAAGCGCGGTCTCCACCGCCGTGTTCCCGTTCGACGCGGGCTCCGCGGCCTGCACACCCGGCTCGTCGACGATCCTGGCGTAGTCGCCCGGCCCGGCCGGATCCGAATGCAGCCAAACGAAACCGAGGTGGGCGAGGTCGAGCGTGCGCGGCAGGGCGGCGGCGACGGCTCGATCGTCGCCGAGTTCGGCGAGCAGCACGCGCGCCGGTGCGGCGCGCAGAGTGGGCCAGGACGCGGCGAAACCGGGATGCAGCGGGCGGGCGTCGACGTCGTCCTCGGGGACCCAGGCCAATTCGGTGCTCTCGCGATTGCCGGTGGTCGGCAGCGTCATCACCGCGTCGGCGACGACCGTGGTGTAGGTCCAGCCGCTCAGGGCCGACGCCGTCACCCGCTCGCCGCGCACCCGGACGTCGGCCGGATCGATGCCCGCCTCTTCCCACGCCTCGCGGACCGCCGCGTGCACGGGCGTCTCGTGACTGTCCCGCGCACCGCCGGGCAACGCCCAGGTCCCGCCTTGATGACTCCACGGCGCGCGGTGTTGCAGCAGCACCGCCGAACCGCCTTCGGCCAGCGGAGCGCGCAGCAGCAGTCCGGCGGCGCCGAAGCGCCCCCAGTGCCGCAATCCGTCCGGGCCATGCGACCAACCGTCACCGTCACCACGCATGTCGTACCCATCCTCGTCCAGCCGCGGGCAGCGCCTCACCGCCGTCTCCTCCCAATCGGGGGTGTTTCACACGCCGCGGCGCCCGTACGACCACAATAAACTCCGCACCAACACGCACGGATCGATCGGATATCCGGTCCAGCCGTCGAGAAATCCGCGTACGCGGCCCAAACTGGGGAGGTGGACATGGCTAGCTCCGAGCCGACGACGGCCGAACTCCGGCCGTCGTCCGCGCCCGAGCCCGCCGGTGGGGACGATCCGGGCGGCCTGAGCGTCGCGGTGGTGCGCGAACGTCTCGACCTGACCAATCTGCGTTCGTTCGCCAATTCCTCACCGGGACGGCTGATCGCGCTCGGGCTGCTGCTCATCGGGTTGTGCCTGGCCGCGGGCTCGGTGACCGCCGGGACGGTCGGTGACCGACAGCAGGGCCTTGATGTGTTGCTGCGCGACACCGAACCGGACGCGCACTCCGCGCTCCGGCTCTACACTTCGCTGTCGATCGCGGACGCCGCGGCGAGCACCGCCTTCATCTCCGGCGGGCTGGAGCCGCAGGCGGTGCGGGATCGCTACACGCAGGCACTGGGCGAAGCGTCCGCGGAATTGGTCACCCAATCCGACGCGGCGGCCGATCCGGATGCGCGGCTGCGCACCGGCATAGTCACCGGCCTGCCGGTGTACTCCGGTCTGGTGGAAACCGCACGGACGAACAATCGCAGCGGATATCCGGTCGGCGCCGCGTATTTGAGCGAGGCCTCCAACCAGATGCAGACGACGCTGCTGCCGATGGCCGAGGAACTGCACAATCATCGCTCGGCGGCGGTGACCGCCGCGCAGCGCAACCACGTGCGCCCGCCGTGGTCCGCGATCGGCCTGCTGCTGCTCACCCTCGGCGTGCTGGTCTGGGTCCAGCGCGATCTGGCGCGACGCTGGCGGCGGGTGCTCAACCCGGGCCTGGTGCTCGCGTCGGTGGCCATGCTGATCCTGCTCGCGTGGACGGTGATCGCGGGCTCGGTGTCGGCGGCGGCGATGATCAGCGCTCGCGACGACGGCGCGGTGCCCTCGTCCCGGTTGACCGAGAGCCGCATCCTGGTGCAGCAGGCCCGCGCCGCGGAGACCTTGAAATTGGTGCGCCGCGACGCGACCGGCGACTACGACCGCACCTACGACGCGGACATCGAACGGCTGGCCGATCTGATCGGCAAGTATCCCGGCTCCGCGCCCGCGGCGAACGAGATGCGCAATGCCGTGCCTGCCCTGGCGCGCTGGCGGGTGGCGCACCAGCGCATGAACGACGCGCTGGCGAAGGGCGATTTCAACAGCGCGGCCGTGGTGGCGACCGGACCCGGCTCGGCGGACGTCACCGTGCAGGTGGAGGCGCTGGACCGTTCGCTGGAGCAAGGCATCGCCGCCACCAGGGACACGCTACGCGAGAGGATCTCCCAGGCGGCCCGCATCCTGGACTTCCTGGGCGCGGGCGCGATGGTGCTCGGCATACTGGCGGCAGGCTATGTCGGACTGGGCATCTGGCCCCGGCTTCGGGAGTACCGATGAGATCCGCGCGCGGCATTCTGGTGGCCACTCTCGTCGTCGTGACGCTGGCGAGCGGCTGTGCGAGCGATTCCGGCGCGCCGGTGTCGGGCAAGACGCCGAAGTACACCGATCCCCCGTTGCCCGCCAAGGCCGTACCGGTGCTCACCGATTCGCCGGTCCCGCCGTCGCCGGGCACGTCGCGGTGTGGAGACCCGACCGCGAGCCTGCGTCCGACCGGAGCGGGCGCGGCCGCGCGCGGCTCGGCGATCGACGCGATCCGGGCGCGCGGCAGGCTGCTCGTCGGATTGGACACCGGCAGCAACCTGTTCAGCTACCGTGACCCCATCTCCGGCGCCATCGTCGGTTTCGACGCCGACATCGCCAGGGAAGTGGCCCGCGATCTGCTCGGCAGCCCGGATCTGATCGAGTTCCGCAGCCTCGGCTCCGCCGAGCGGGAGACGGCGTTGCAGAACCGCACCGTCGACCTGGTCGCCAAGACCATGACGATCAACTGCGAGCGCCGCGAGAAGGTCACGTTCTCCACCGTCTATCTGCGCGCCAACCAACGGGTGCTCGCGGTGAAGAACTCCGGGATCCGCGGCCTGGCCGATCTGGCGGGCCGACGGGTGTGCATCGTCTCGGGCACCACGTCGCTGGAGCACATGCGCCGCGACCAGCCCGCCGCGACCATCCTCACCGTGCCGAGCTGGGCCGACTGTCTGGTTGTGCTGCAACAGCGCCAGGTCGACGCGGTGAGCACCGACGACGCCGTGCTCGCCGGCCTGGCCGCGCAGGACCCGTACACCGAGCTGGTCGGCGGCAGCATCAGCGAGGAGCCGTACGGCATCGGCATCACCAAGGGCAACGACGACCTGGTCCGCTTCGTCAACGGCACACTGGAACGTATCCGTAACGACGGCACTTGGGTCGGGCTGTACCAGAAATATCTCACCGTCCTCGGCCCCGTACCCGCTCCACCCGCCCCTACGTATCAGGACTGACGGGTCGATGAGCACACGGCAGGCCCCCGAGCCCGACCCGGACGAGAACGCCGCGGTAGGGCCCGGCCCGGCCGCTGTGTTCGACGGTGGATCCAGCGCGTCGGCCGGGCGGCAGCAGAACGCGGCGGCGGCGAAACCGTCGCGTGGAGACCACGCGGACCCGCGGCAACTGGGGGCTCATGCCACGGGAACGGGGCGGCGCGCGGGTGCGGGCGAGCCGGAAACGGTTGCGGCCGAAGAAATCGAGCACACCACGTATACGCCGATCGGTCGTACGGCGACCTCGTTCGGCACAGTCGCATTGAACCGCGTCGAGGACATTGATCCCCCCGAAGACGCGCGGACCCCACGGAACCCTGCCGTGCGCGACGCAGAGGAATCGGCCTCGCCCACCGACGACACACCGGACCGCACCGGCGCGGAGCAACATGACCCGCCCACGCGGGACAACCCACCGGACACGGAACGCGAACCATCGCCCGCGGATGCGGAACAGTCGGCGGAAGAGGCGGATTCGGACGCGACCCGATCGCAGGTGAACCGCGCGGAAACGACATCGAGCACGGCCGCGTGGCTACGCGACCCCGCCGAAGGGCGGGAGACACCGGAACCGGACGGAACCCAGGGCACGGCGGCGTACGCGGCGACATCGGATCAGACGCGACGCACGGATTCCGAACCCGCGTCGGCTCCGCAGCGCACCTCCGGACGCAGCGTGCGCACCGCGCGCACCCGGCCCGCGGTGCGGCGGCTCGGCGCCGGGCTGGTGCCGATACCGACGGTGACGCCCGCGGATCCCCGCGACGCCGTGCTCACCAACGCGGTGGTCTCCGAAGGCAGGCGATTCTGCTGGCGCTGCGGCAAACCGGTCGGCCGGGCGACGGCGACCCGGCCCGCGACCACGGCGGGCACCTGCGCGACCTGCGAGGCGCCCTTCGACTTCCGTCCCACGCTGTACCCGGGCGACATGGTGGCGGGACAGTACGAGATCCAGGGCTGCATCGCGCACGGCGGACTCGGCTGGATCTATCTGGCGATCGACCGCAATGTCAGCGACCGCTGGGTCGTGCTGAAGGGCCTGCTGCACGCCGGTGACGCCGAAGCGCAGGCGGTCGCCATGGCCGAACGCCAATTCCTCGCCGAGGTGGCGCACCCCAGCATCGTCAAGATCTACAACTTCGTCGAGCATGCCGGCGCGGACGGCACCCCCGTCGGCTACATCGTCATGGAGTACGTGGGCGGCCGGTCGCTGCGCGACATCCTCGACTCCTACGAACGCCCGAAGCGCATGCCGGTCACCGAGGCGATCGCCTACCTGCTGGAGATCCTGCCCGCGCTGGACTACCTGCACTCGACCGGCCTGACCTACAACGACCTCAAGCCCGACAACGTGATGGTCACCGACGACCAGGTCAAACTGATCGATCTCGGGGCCGTCGCCACCATCGAAGCGTACGGGAACCTATACGGCACCAGAGGGTTCCAGGCGCCGGAGATCGCGCGTACGGGCCCGACCGTCGCCTCCGATGTCTACACCGTGGGGCGCACGCTGGCCGTGCTCACCTTGAACATGCCTTCGGAGCACGGACGGTACCTCGACGGCCTGCCCGACCCCGCCGACCAGCCGGTGCTGGCTCGCTACCAGTGTTTCCATCGTCTGCTGCTGTGCGCCACCGACCCGGACCCGCGGCGCCGCTTTCCCTCCGCCCGTGCGATGTCCGCCCAGATGTCGGGCGTGCTGCGGGAGATCCTCGCGCTGGAGACCGAGACCGAACACCCGCAGTTGTCCACCGTCTTCACGCCGCCGCGGTCCAGTTTCGGCACCGAGGAATTGATCAGTCAAACCGACGCCTACACCGACGGCCGCCCCCGCAGCAGCCTGCTCGACGCCCCGGATGTGGTGGCGGCGTTGCCGATTCCGCTGCTGGATCCGGCCGACCCGTCGGCGCCCCTGCTCTCGGCCGCCGTGCATCCCGAGCCCGCCCACGCGCTGGAGGCGCTGCGGCACGCACGTGAGCGAGCCGAGGCCGATCCCGGCAACGCCCCGGAGACGCTCGAACTGGAACTCACCCTCGCCGAGGCGCGCGTGCGGCTCGATCTGCGCGAGTCCGCCACGGTGCTGGACTTGCTGGCGCGGCTGCCCGAACGGGAGTGGCGGGTGAGCTGGTTTCGGGGCATGGCCGAATTGCTCGACCGGGAGTACGAGCGCGCCTTCACCAACTTCGACGAGGTCTTCCGTGTGCTCCCCGGCGAACTCGCCCCCCAGCTGGCGCTCGCCGCGACGGCCGAACTCATACTCCAGCATTGGGATTCGCCGGATCCCGAACAGTGGCGCAGCTATGCCGAGCAGGCTTACGCGACCGTCTGGCGCACCGACCGCACCGTGGTGAGCGCCGCCTTCGGGCTGGCCAGGCAGCTGGCGGCGGGCGAGCGGGTGGCCGAGGCCGTGCAGGCGCTGGACGCCGTGCCCGCCGCGTCACGGCATTTCACCACCGCGCGGATGACGGCGGTGCTGCTGATGCTCACCACCGCGCCGATAGCCGATCTCGACGAGGCCACCCTGCACATCTCGGCGTCTCGGATGCTGAGCCTGCCCGCGGGCGAGAGTCGCGCGGTGCAGATGCGGGTGCTGGTACTCGGCGCGGCCCTCGCGTGGCTTCAGGCGGGCAACACGCCGAAGCGCCCCGATGCCACACTGTTCGGCGCGCCGTTCACCGAACGCGAACTCCGCGCCGGCGCCGAGACGGCCCTGCGCTCGCTGGCTCGCGGAGCGCCCAACCGCAGGCATCGCTACGCGCTCGTCGACCTGGCCAACCTCATTCGCGCGAAGACCTGGATCTAGCCGTCGACCACGTGCCGCGCGGCGCGGGCGATGGCCAGTTCCTCGTTGGTCGGCACCACGAGCACCGCGACCGGTGCGCCGGGCGGGGAGATACGCCGCGCGGCACGGTTTTCCGCGGTGTTGGCCGCAGGATCCACCTCGATGCCGAACGCGCCGAGACCGGCCAGGGCGTCGGCGCGCACCTGTGGGCTGTTCTCGCCGACTCCTGCGGTGAAGGTGATCGCGTCGACGCCGCCGAGGTCGATCAGGTACGCGCCGAGGTAACGCCGCAGCCGATGGATGTACACGTCGTAGGCCAGCCGCGCGGCCTCGTCCCCGCCGTCGATGAGACGGCGCAGTTCGCGGAAGTCGTTCACGCCGGACAGGCCCTTGATCCCGGAATCCCAGTTGAGCAGCGTGTCGATCGCATCGATGTCCAGGTGCGCCGACCGCGCCAGATGCGCCACGATGCCGGGATCGAGATCACCGGACCTGGTGCCCATCACCAGGCCTTCCAGCGGAGTGAGGCCCATGCTGGTATCGATCGGACGACCGCCGCGGATGGCCGAGGCCGACGCGCCGTTGCCGAGGTGGAAGACGATCTGGTTCAGCTCGGCGGGGTCACGCCCGAGGAACTCGGCCGCGCAGCCGGACACGTATTCGTGCGAGGTGCCGTGGAAGCCGTACTTCCGAATGCCGTGCGCGGCCGCCACTTTGGCGTCGATGGCGTAGGTTTTCGCGGCGGCGGGCAAGCCGTGGAAGAACGCCGTGTCGAACACCGCGACCTGCGGCACGCCCGGCAACAGCGCCCGCGCGCTCTCGATCCCGGCGACGTTGGCCGGATTGTGCAGCGGCGCCAGCGCGGCTAGTTCGCTGATCGCGGCCACCACGTTGTCGTCGATCAGGGTGGGCCGGTAGAACACCTCGCCGCCGTGCACCACCCGGTGCCCGACCGCCCGCACGCCTTCGCGTACCAAGTCGTGGCCCGTCGCGGCGAACGTGTCGAAGATCAGTCGCAGCCCGGCGGCGTGGTCGGCGATCCGCTCGCGGCGCTCGGTGGTCTCGCCGTCGGCGCGATGCTCGATCGAACTTTCCTCCTCGCCGATCCGCTCGACCACGCCCGAGGCCGCGACCACGTCCGAATCCAAATCCACCAGCTGGTATTTGATGGACGAGGAGCCGGAATTGATCACCAGCACCATGCCCTCGGCCGTCTTGCTCATCACGCCTCCTGTGTCCCGCGGTCGCGTCGCACTCGCTCGGCAACCACGATCACCACGCGCTTGTTCCGCGCCGCGCCCGCGCCGCGACGGCGAACGCACGCATCAACTGTCCTGCGCCTGGATGGCGGTGATCGCCACGGTGTTGACGATGTCGGCCACCAGCGCGCCGCGCGACAGATCGTTGACCGGCTTGCGCAGACCTTGCAGCACCGGGCCGATCGCGATCGCGCCCGCGCTGCGCTGCACCGCCTTGTAGGTATTGTTGCCGGTATTGAGGTCGGGAAACACGAACACCGTGGCGCGCCCGGCGACTTCCGAATCGGGCAGCTTGGCGTCGGCGACGGTCGGTTCGATCGCGGCGTCGTATTGGATCGGCCCCTCCACCGGCAACTTCGGTGCGCGCTCGCGCGCCAGCTTCGTCGCGACGCGCACCTTGTCCACGTCCGCCCCGCTACCGGATTCGCCGGTGGAGTACGACAGCATCGCGACCCGGGGCTCGATGCCGAAGCGGTCGGCGGTCGCCGCGGACGAGATCGCGATATCGGCCAGCTGCTCCGCGGTCGGATCCGGCACGACCGCGCAATCGCCGTACGCGAGCACCCGGTCGGCCAGGCACATCAGGAACACGCTGGAGACGGTGGAGACGCCTTCCACCGTTTTGATGATCTCCAGCGACGGGCGGACGGTGTGCGCCGTGGTATGCGCCGCGCCGGAGACCATGCCGTCGGCGATCCCCTTGTACACCATCATGGTGCCGAAATACGAGATGTCGGCGACGGTTTCGCGGGCGCGCTCCAGCGTGATGCCCTTGTGTTTGCGCAGTTCGGCGTATTCGGCGGCGAACTCGTCCAGGTAGCCGGAGTTGCGTGGGTCGAGCACCTGCGCGGCGGAGATGTCCACCCCGAGCTCGGCGGCGCGGGCGCGCACCGCCGTCTCGTCGCCGAGGATGACCAGATCGGCGATCTTGCGCTGCAACACCCGCCCGGCCGCGCGCAGGATACGGTCGTCGTCGCCCTCCGGCAGCACGATGCGTTTGCGATCGGCTCGCGCGCGCTCGATGAGCTGGTATTCGAACATCTGCGGCGTGACCACCGGACTGTGCGGAACGTCGATGCGCCGCAACAGCTCCGCGGCGTCCACGTGCTCCTCCATCAGAGCCAGAGCGGTGTTCACCTTGCGCGGGTTGCCCGCGGACATGCGGCCGCGGCTGCGGTACGCGGCGCCCGCCGTGTCGTAGGTGCCGAGCTCGGTGGTGAGGATCGGCAACTTGGGTTTCAGGCCGGTCATGAGCCGCGCCACCGCGGGATGCGGCAGCAGGCCGCCGTTCATGATGATGCCCGACAGCGACGGAAAGCCCTCGGCCTCGTGCGCGTTCACGACGCTCAGCAGTACGTCGGACCGATCGCCCGGCGCGATCACCACCACGCCCTCGGTCAGCCGTTCCAGGATGTGCTCGGCGGTCATGCCGCCGACCATGACCTTCAGCGCCTCGCGGTGCAGCAATTCCGGATCGCCGCTGTACATCTCGCCGTCGATGGCGGCACACAGCTCGGCCATGGTGGGGGCGATCAGCAAGGGGACCTCGGGCAGTGTCCAGGACGGGACGTCGAACCCGCCGAGCGCCGCACTCACCTCGTCCAGCCGCTGCGGGTCGCAGCGGTTGGCGATGATGGCGACGAGTTGCGCGTGCTCGTGCGCCAGCTCCGACGCGCACAGTTCGGCCAACTGCTTCACCTCGTCCGGAGTGCGCCCGGCGCCGCGGACCACCAGCAACACGGGTGCGCCCAGATTGACCGCGATCCTGGCGTTGAAGCGCAGCTCGCTGGGGCTGGCCACGTCGGTGTAGTCGCTGCCGACCACCACCACCGCGTCGCACACTTTGGCGACCTCGTGGAAGCGCAGCACGATCTCGCTGATCGCCGCGTCCGGATCGGCGTGCACCTGCTCGTAGGTGGTGCCGATCGCCTGCGCGTAGTCGATGTCCGCCGTGCTGTGCTCGAGCAGCAGTTCGAGGATGTAGTCGGGTTCGGTGGTCGAGCGTGTGATCGGCCGGAACACCCCGACCCGCGCGGCCGTCGCGCACAGCGTCTGCAATACCCCGAGGGCCACCGTCGACTTACCGGTGTCGCCTTCGGGAGAGGCGATGTACACGGCGGATGGAGCGTTGTCGGCCATGTCCCAGAGCTTAGTGAACCAGCGGCAACCGGAACCCGCCGCGCGACGATCGTCACCCACCGGCCAACAGAGCGCGACCACAGAGTGGACCCGGTGGTCGACGGCAGCAGGTGGTGGCGTGGCCCACGTTGACGTCAGCGGCCTGCTCGGCGAAGTCCGATACGTCCGGGCGCGAAGCCGCCGAAGCCGGTATCCCGGGCCGCTATAGTCCGGGCATGGCTGAGCAATTTCCGGACCGGCAGTGGGGTTCGCGGACCAACCTATTCGCGCGCGCGGCAAGCAGATTCGCGGCCACCAAGCCCGGCTCCCGAGTCGTCCGGGCCCTCACGCCGCTGGACCGGGCGGTCCTGGAGCGCACCCATGCCAAGTACACCGCGCTCGGCCCGATCGGCGCGCCGGTCATCCTGCTGACGACGATCGGACGCAAGTCCGGCCAACCGCGCACCCAGCCGCTGCTGTACGTGCACGACGGCGACACGCTCTACGTGATCGGCAGCAACTTCGGCCGAGCGCACCATCCGGCCTGGACCGCGAACCTCCTGGCCGACCCCACCGCGACGGTGGCGATCGCGGGCGAACGCATCCAGGTGACCGCCACCCCCGTCGAGACTCCCGACAAAGACGCGATCTTCCAACGCTTCGTCGACATCACCGGCGCCTACGCCGCCTACCGCTCCCGCACCACCCGCGACCTGCGCATCTTCGCCCTCCGCCGGGCGTGACTTCGCGAGGGGCACACCACTGCGGCATCGGCCGAGGAAGCCCTCTCCGTGGTGTGCCACCCGTGCACGGTCAGGCCAGGGCGCGGAGGCGGGGGGCCAGGTCGCGCTGGAAGAGGTCGAGGAAGCGGCGCTGGTCGTGGCCGGGGGCGTGGAAGACCAGGTGGTTGAGGCCCGCGTCGACGTAGGGCTTGATCTGGGCGACGGCCTCGTCTGGGTCGCTGGCGACGATCCAGCGCTTGGCGATCTGCTCGATGGGCAGCGCGTCGGCGGCGGCCTCCATCTCGATCGGGTCGGTGATGCTGTGCTTCTGCTCCGGGGTGAGCGACAGCGGAGCCCAGAACCGGGTGTTCTCCCTGGCCAGTTCCGGATCGGTGTCGTAGGAGAGCTTGATCTCGATCATCCGATCGATGTCGTCGACGCTGCGGCCTGCCTTCGCCGCGCCCTCGGCGACAGCGGGCATCAACTTCTCGGTGTAGAGGTCCATCCCCTTGCCCGAGGTACAGATGAAGCCATCGCCCGCGCGACCGGCGTACCGCGCGACCAGCGGGCCGCCCGCGGCGACGTAGATCGGGACACCGCCCTTGGGCACGTCGTAGATGGAGGCCCCGACGGTCTTGTAGTACTCGCCGTCGAAGTCGACGCGGTCGCCGGTCCACAGGGCGCGCATCAGGTCGACCGCCTCGCGCAGGCGCGCGAAACGCTCCTTGAACTCCGGCCATTCGCCGGTGTATCCGGTGGCGATCTCGTTGAGCGCCTCACCGGTGCCGACACCGAGCATCACGCGATCGGGGTACAGGCAACCCAGGGTGGCGAATGCCTGCGCGATCACCGCGGGGTTGTAGCGGAACGTCGGGGTGAGTACCGACGTGCCGAGCTGGATGCGCTGGGTGCGCTCACCGACCGCGGCCAGCCAGGCCAGCGAGAAGGGCGCGTGTCCCCCCTTGTGCCGCCAGGGCTGGAAATGGTCGCTCACGGTGGCGCTGTCCAAGCCGTGTTGCTCGGCCAGCACCGCGATCTCGACGAGTTCACGGGGACCGAACTGCTCCGCCGATGCCTTGTATCCGAGCTTGAGTCCGCTCATCTGCACGCTCCTCGCGTTTCGTTTCGCCGCCATCGCGATCCGTCATCGACAGTAGTCAACGCTGCCGCCCTCCGCGCCGACGGCCCGACGCGGATGATCTTCACAGCGGAGAACACCGCGGCGGGGGCGAAATGTTTCTGCGGTGGCCGCCGCGCGGCGATAGCGGATAATGGCCGCGTGAGCGCAGACGACGAGCCGATCCTGTCCTACTTGACCGATATGGACGGCGTGCTGGTGCACGAGGACCATCTCATTCCGGGCGCCGACAAGTTCCTCGCCGAACTGCGCGCCAACGAGACACCGTTCCTGGTGTTGACGAACAATTCGATCCGCACGCCGCGCGATCTACAGGCGCGACTGCGGCACACCGGGCTCGACATCCCGGAAGAAGCGATCTGGACCTCCGCGCTGGCCACCGCCACCTTCCTGAACGAACAGCGCCCCAACGGCACCGCTTACGTGGTGGGTGAATCCGGCCTCACCACCGCACTGCACGAGATCGGCTACGTGCTGACCGACAGCGACCCGGACTACGTCGTCCTCGGCGAGACCCGCACGTATTCTTTCGAGGCCATCACCACCGCGATCCGGCTGGTCGAGCGAGGCGCCCGTTTCATCGCGACCAACCCCGACCCGACCGGCCCGTCCCGCGATGGCTCGCTGCCCGCGACCGGCTCGGTGGCCGCGCTGATCACCCGCGCCACCGGACGCGACCCGTACTACGTCGGCAAGCCGAACCCGCTGATGATGCGCTCCGCGCTGCGCCGCATCGGCGCACATTCCCAGTCGACGGTGATGATCGGCGACCGGATGGACACCGACGTCATCTCCGGCCTGGAAGCGGGCATGCGCACCATCCTGGTCACCTCGGGCATCTCCACCCGCGCGTCCTTCGAGGCCTACCCCTACCGCCCGACGATGGTGGTGGACTCCGTCGCCGATCTGATCGGCAAGACCAGGTCGCCGTTCGAGGCCTGACCCACGCGTCCGCCGACCAGTCCATGACGCCCCGACACGGACACCCGCCGCTCACCACTGCCTCGTACGAGGAGACGGCGGCCCTTCCGGTTCGTACCCGCGTTCCGACACACGACCGCGACCTGCGCTGCGGCCGAACGCTATTCCGGATGGTCGCCGGGGTGGTCATCCGCGGTGATCGCGTCCACCGCGGCGGACAATCTGGCGAGCACCTCGACGGTCAGCGCGAGTTGCTCGCGGCCGAGTTCTTCGGCGAATCGCCGCGCCATCACCGCGTGCTGCGGGTCGATCCGACGGACCGCGGCCAGTCCCGCGTCGGTGATCGCGACGAGTTTCGCCCGGCGGTGTGCGGGATTGGGACGGTATTCGGCAAGGCCCTTGCCCACCAATAGATCCGCGATGCGCTGCACGCTCTGGCGGGTGATGCCCATTTCCCTGGCGATCCCCGCTACGGGCAACGGCGCTCGCAAGACCGCGCCGAGCACCTGCCACCAGGCGGCGGTGAGACCTGCCGGTCGCGCCATCTCCTCGGCGATCGCGAGGAATTGACCGTTCAGGCGGAACGACGTGATCGCCGCCGCGGCGAACAGCTCCTGATCAGCGTTCATGCTTCACCTCCCGAGGCCTCTCGGCGATCCGTACCCCCGGACGATTCTCGCTTACGCGTGCTGCGCGTCGTATTCCGCCAGCACCGCCCATCCGGCCGGATCGGAGTGCGCGTACAACGCGTACCAGCCATCCAGCACATGCGGCTCGTACACGCCGAGCCTGCCGAGCACCTCGCGCGCGAACTCGAACGGCGCGCTCGCCCCGGCGGTGATGACGTCACCGTCGGTGACGGCCGGTTCGTCGACGTAGTGGTGCGCGCCCGAATACCCGCTGTAGCGAAGGTATTCGGCGACGTTGCTGGTGTGCTCGCGGGTGTCGAGCAGGCCCGTCTTGGCCAAGCCGAACGTCGCACCGCACATCGCGGCGACCGGAACACCGGCGTCCACGAACTCGCGTGCCTTGTGCGCGAACGGATCCAGTTGCGGCCCCTCCCAGGTGTCCGCCCCCGGCAGGATCAACATCGCGCTGTCCGCGGGGGTCAGCTCGGCGAGCACAACGTCCGGCACGATGCGCATGCCGCCCATCGTCGTGATCGGCTCCACGGTCAGGCCGACCGTCTTCACCTGCCAGGTTCCCGGTTCCCGGTGCCAGCTCGGCTTGTTGATATGCGCCGTCGCCGCGCCCACCTCCCAGTCGGCGAGCGTGTCGTAAACGGCCATGTGCACGGTCTTCATCATGACAGCATGCTGTCATATTTGACAGCATGCTGTCAAAGAGGACGATCGCCGGCACTGCCCGCGAATCGGCAACTACGCTGAACCCATGCGAATTTCGGTGGCGGCGGACGAGCTGGTCGGAGTGGCCGCGGAACTGGTCGACGAACTGGGCAAGCGCGGCCACCAACTCGTATTGCACGGCGCGCTGTCCGACGAGGAACGCGACGACTGGGCGTGGGCCAGCGAAGCGGCCGCCCGCGATGTCGCCTCCGGCCACGCCGACCAGGCCGTCGTCTGCTGCTGGACCGGCACGGGCGCCTCCATCGCGGCCAACAAGGTCGCCGGGGTCCGCGCCGCACTCTGCGCGGACGCCTCGACCGCGGCGGGCGCCCGCACCTGGAACGACGCCAATGTGCTTGCCTTGAGCCTGCGCTCGACTTCCAGCGCCGAGCTACGGGAGATCCTCGACTCCTGGTTCACCACCGAACCGAGCTCGTCCCCGGACGACCGGGCCAACATCGCCCATCTCACCGACATCGAGCGCACCGCCGATGCCTGACGAAGCCTTCTTCGCGTAACGTGCGGCGTCGACAGCACGAAAGGGGACGCCCTCCCACCCGCGATGGCCACGAAACCCGGCGATACGGTCGAGGCATGTCCGTGCAGAGCGCCGGTGGCACATTCGGGAACTACTCGCTCGAACGCTTGCTGGGCCGTGGCGGCATGGGTGAGGTGTGGTTGGCACACGACCCCGAGGGCCGCGCCGTGGCGCTCAAGGTGCTGTCCGCGGCGTATACCGCGGATTCGCTCTATCGGCAGCGCTTCGAGCGGGAGGCGCGGCTGGGAGCTCGGGCGCGCGACCCGCACATCGTGCCCATCCACGCGTTCGGCGAGGTCGACGGCCATCTGTTCTTGGAGATGGCCTACATCGATGGCGTCGACCTGGGCACCCGGCTGCGATCTGGCGCGCTGCCGCCGGATCGGGCCGTCGACGTCGTCGCCCAGGCCGCCGAGGCGCTGGACGCCGCGCACGCGGCCGGACTCGTGCACCGCGATGTGAAGCCGGGCAACATCCTTCTGCACACCAGCGGTTTCGTATATCTGATCGATTTCGGTATCGCCCGCGCTGCCGACGGCACCGCGCTCACCGCTACCGGGCTGGTGGTCGGCACGCTGGGGTACATGGCGCCGGAGCGATTCACCGGCACGGTCGATGCCAGGTCCGATGTCTATTCGCTGGCCTGTGTGCTCTATGAGGCCCTCACCGGACAACCGCCCTACGGCGCGGGCGATCCGGCACAACAGATGCGCGCGCATCTGATGGCCGAGCCGCCGCGCGCCTCGCGGGCGGCCCACGGCGTCCCGGCCGCGCTCGACGATGTCATCGCCCGGGGAATGGCCAAAGAGCCGGACGCACGCTATGGCAGCGCGGGGCAATTCGCCGCGGCGGCGTCGGCCGCTCTGGCCCGGTCCACGATTGCGCGACCGGCCCCGCCTCTCGCGGCACCGGCCGCCCGCCCGCGAACTCGCGTCATGACCGCCGCCACTCCGGCGCAGCCGACGCCCGGGGTACGTTCACCCGCTCCGACCGGGCAGCTCGATCGTCGGCGAAAGCGCCGATGGATACCCGTCGCCGCGGGGGCGGCGCTCGTCGTCGCGGCGGCGTTGTGGCTGCTGGGAGGCAACATAGGGTCCGCGCCCGTCGCAGGTCCGACGACCCGCGAAGCCGCTACGCCGACCGATACTCCGCTGCCCCCGACCGGCGGACAACCCGCGAATCGGGGTACTGCCGTGCGCGACGGAAACTTCGCTTTCACCGTGACAGATGTGGGCTCCGGCGGCGGTTCCCGAACGATCGTCACACTGACGGTCACCAACGTGTCCGACCGCGACCAAGTCCTCGACGTCACCGGTCAACGGCTGATCACCACCGCGGGCCGCTCCGTCGCACCCGACGCGGCGGCCACCGCCGGACTCAACCAGCCCGGCGACGACTTCGCACGCATCGCGCCCGGCCGCGCCGTGACGATCCGGCTGGCCTTCGACCTGCCGGGCAAGAACAAGAACGGCAAGAAGAACGACAAGAAAGACGACGTTCCCAGCCACTTGATCCTGCACGGTGCACCGTCTTCACCCGGCGTCACCGTGCCGATGTGACCGATCCCTGCTCAGGCGAGGGCTTGGTCGAGATCCTGGAGCAGGTCTTCCACGTCCTCCAGACCCACCGAGATGCGGACGACGCCGTCGGACAGGCCGATGGTGGCCCGGCCTTCGGGGCCCATGGCGCGGTGGGTCGTGGTCGCGGGGTGGGTGATCAGGGACTTGGCGTCACCGAGGTTGTTGGAGATGTCGACGATGCGCAACCGGTTCAGGACTTCGAACGCGCGCTTCTTCGCCTCGTTCTCGGGCGCGTTCAACTCGAAGGTGACCACGGTGCCGCCGCCGCTCATCTGGGTTGCGGCCAGCGCGGACTGCGGATGCGAATCCAGGAACGGGTATCGCACCCAGCTGACGGCCGGGTTGCTCTCCAGGAAGCGGGCGATGCGCAGCGCGGACTCCGACGAATGGCGCACCCGCAGCGGCATCGTCTCCAAGCCTTTGAGCAGCGTCCACGCGTTGAACGGGCTCAGCGCGGGGCCGGTGTGGCGCATCAGCGTCTTGACCGGGCCGTCGATGTAGTCCTTGTCGCCGAGAATGGCGCCGCCCAGCACACGGCCTTGGCCATCGATGTGCTTGGTGCCCGAGTAGACCACCACGTCGGCGCCGAGTTCGAAGCCGCGTTGCAGCAGCGGAGTGGCGAACACGTTGTCCAGCACGACCTTCGCGCCCGCCGCGTGGGCCAGCTCGCTCACGCGGCGCACGTCGACCAACGTCTGCATCGGATTGGCGGGCGTCTCGAAGAAGACCGCCTGGGTGGGCACGGACAGCGCCTGTTCCCACTGGTCGAGATCCTCGCCGTCGACGAAGACGGTCTCCACGCCCCAGCGCGGCAGGATCTCGTTGCACACCACGAAGCACGAGCCGAACAGGCTGCGCGCGGCGACGAGCCGGTCGCCCGCGCCCAGCAGCGCGCCCAGCGCGGTGAACACCGCGGACATGCCGCTCGCGGTCGCGAAGCACGCCTCGGCGCCGTCGAGCAGGCGCATCCGCTCCTCGAACATGGCCACCGTCGGGTTGCCGTAGCGGGAGTAGACGAAATGTTCGACCTCGCCGGTGAACGCGGCCTCGGCGGCCTCCGCGCTCTCGTAGACGAAGCCGGAGGTGAGGTAGAGCGCCTCGGCGGTCTCCTCGAAACCGGAGCGCCGCAGCCCGCCGCGCACGCCGAGCGTCGCGGGGCCGACGCTCTCGGGCAGCGGCTTGTCGAAGGCGCCGCCGGTGATCACGACTGCCGCCAGGGCAATCCGAGGGCACGCCAGCCGGAGCCGCCGCGATGCCCGGATTCGTCGAGCGGGCCTTCGAAGCCCTCGAGCACGTTGTAGGAGGTGCGGTAGCCCGCCGAGGTGGCGGCGATCGCCGCGCCCACCGAACGCTGACCGGAGCGACAGAGGAAGACGACGGGAGCCTCGGGATCATGGCCGTCGAGCGCTTGCTTCAGCTGCTCGACGAACGCCTCGTTGCGCGCCCCCGTGGAATCGACCCACTCGATCAGCACGGTCGGCCGTTCGATCGGACTCGTGTCGGGGACTCCGACGAACCTCCATTCCGCTTCCGTCCGCACGTCCACCAAGACGGCTTCGGGATTGTCCCGCAGCAGCTCCCAAGCCTGCTGAGGGGTGATGTCACCGGCATAACTCATGTGCACCTCCTGCGAATCCGCACTTGCCGCGCCCGGGACCAGGGCGCCGCCAGGTCGTCACCCGGAGCACCCCACCGCGGAGGAGGGTTGCCGACCAGCAATGCCGGGGCTTGACACTGGTTCTCATGACCTTCGACTGAGATTGCACCGACCCGGGTCACCGTGTCAAACCGTGTCGCACCCTGCGCGAACGCTCACGTGCATACCAGCCACTTGTCGCCGGACCTGGTGAGAATCCAGGTCGTCGTCTTCTCCTGCCCGCCCACCTTCGTGGTGACGGTCGCCTTGCCCCGGTCGCCGTCCACCATCGGTGAGTCGATTTTCGTGATCTCGACGGGCTTTCCGGCGCCGTCCTGGCCCGCCAGCGGTGAGTGGGCGGCGTCGAAGCCCTGGCACGCGGTGCCGGGCGGCGGCACGGCGTCGCTGCGGTTGGAGCCGTCCACGAAATTGCGAACGGCCGCCGTGATGCGGTCGGCGTCTGTGACATTTTTCTCAGCGGGCGACAGCACACCACCGAGCACGATCGCGATCAGCACGATCGCCGCGACCACCGCGGCGGCGACGAACGGGACCACCGAGCGTTTATCGGTCTGATCGACCCGGATGATCTCGTCCTCGCCCGCGGTCGGCTGCTGTTCGGTCATGGCTCGATGATCCCTGGTCGGCGCCGGTATCGAGCGCTCGGCCCCGGGCAGAACACCAGCGCGGCGCCGACTCCGGGGCGCGCGGCGACGATAGACCGCGCGCGAGCGGGTAAGCGGCAATCGTGGCTGTCGATGGCATCCGTCGAGTTCACGCACCGACGCGGGGCGGCGTCGGCCATCCCGATAGAATCGCGGGACGGCGGCCTGCTGTCATAGCGAATCGGCAGCTCTACGCCGCGGCGAACGGAGCACCGTGCAGCCACGAGCCGGCAACGCCGGCGTCCGCACCGGACGGGTGCGACCGAGCCGGTGCGTCAACTTAGCCTAAGCTAAGCCCGACGTCATTAATTGTTTCGACCATAAAGGTGCGCGTAAAGAGATGACCGAACAGAGTGCAGTAGAGGATGGCGGTGTCCGCGAGCCCTCCGTGGTGACGCAGGCTTCCTCCTCCGGGCCTGACGCGCACACCGCGAAGACCCGCCCGCTCCGCATCGCGATCGTGGGCGCCGGACCGGCCGGGATCTACGCCGCCGACGCCTTGATGAAGTCCGATGCCGAGGTGTCGATCGACCTCTACGAGCGCATGCCCGCGCCGTTCGGCCTGATCCGCTACGGCGTCGCACCCGATCACCCCCGCATCAAGGGCATCATCACCGCCCTGCACAAGGTCCTCGACAAGCCGCAGGTGCGCCTGCTCGGCAACATCGACTACGGCACCGACATCACCCTCGACGACCTGCGGGCCTTCTACGACGCGGTGATCTTCTCCACCGGCGCCAACGCCGACCGCGCCCTGCCGATCCCCGGCATCGACCTCGACGGCTCCTACGGCGCCGCCGACTTCGTCTCCTGGTACGACGGCCACCCCGACGTCCCCCGCACCTGGCCGCTGGAGGCGGAAAAGGTCGCCGTCCTTGGCGTCGGCAACGTCGCCCTCGATGTCGCCCGCGTGCTGGCCAAGACCGGCGACGAACTGCTGCCGACCGAGATCCCGCCGAACGTCTACAAGGGCCTGGTGGCCAACAAGGCCGTCGAGGTGCACGTCTTCGGCCGCCGCGGTCCCGCGCAGGCCAAGTTCACCCCGCTGGAACTGCGCGAGCTCGACCATTCGCCCACGATCGAGGTCATCGTCGACCCCGAGGACATCGACTACGACGAAGGCTCCGAAGCCGCGCGCCGTCACTCCAAGCAGGTCGACATGGTCGCCAACACGCTCGAGCAGTGGGCCATCCGCGACGCGGGCGACCGGCCGCACAAGCTGTTCCTGCACTTCTTCGAATCCCCCGCCGAAATCCTCGGCGAGAACGGCAAGGTCGTCGGCCTGCGCACCGAGCGCACCGAGCTCGACGGCACCGGCAACGTCAAGGGCACCGGCGTGTTCAAGGACTGGGACGTGCAGGCGGTGTACCGCGCCGTCGGCTACCTGTCGCAGAACTTGACCAACCTGCCGTTCGACGACCAGGCGGGCACCGTGCCGAACGAAGCGGGCCGCGTGCTCGTCGACGAGAACGCCGACGGCGCCGCGCGCTACCTGCCCGCCACCTACGTCACCGGCTGGATCAAGCGCGGCCCGGTCGGCCTGATCGGCCACACCAAGGGCGACGCCAACGAGACCATCGCCTGCCTGCTGGACGACGCTCCCGGCTTCACCCCGGCCGAGCGGCCCGACCCCGAGGCCGTCATCGAATTCCTCGAAGGCAAGGGCATCCCGTTCACCACCTGGGCCGGTTGGTACCGCCTCGACGCGCACGAACGCTCCCTCGGTGAGCCGGAGGGCCGCGAGCGCGTCAAGGTCGTCGAACGCGAGGACATGCTGCGCGCTAGCGAACCCCACAAGGTCTGATCACCCCGCAGTGACCGCCTCCGCTGCCATCGCGACACCCCTGCTATGGCAGCGGAAAATCCGACCCTGAGGCATTCTGTACAAGTGTTCGATGCCCACCTGCACATTTTCGACCCGCGGTTTCCGCTGGCCGAGAACGAGGGCTACCTGCCCGACCCGTTCACCATCGCCGATTACCGGAAGCGCATGGCGCGCTACGACGTCAGCGGCGGCGCCGTGGTCAGCGGGTCGTTCCAGGGCACGGACCAGACCTACCTGAAGGCCGCCCTCGCCGAGCTCGGCGAGGGCTGGGTCGGCGTCACCCGGCTCGATCTGGACGCCTCCGACGAGGAGATCCTCGAACTGGACGGGATCGGTGTGCGCGCACTGCGTTTCAACCTCAAGCGCGCGGCCACCGACATCGCCGGAATGACGTTGCAGGCGCTGCGCGCGTACGAGCTGGCCGGCTGGCACGTCGAGGTCTACATCGACGGCACGATGCTGGCCTCGTTGCAACCGGTCATCTCCAAGCTGCCCGCGCTGTCGGTCGACCATCTGGGCATGTCCGCCGAAGGGCTGCCATTCCTGCTGGATCTGGTCGACCGCGGAGCCAAGGTCAAGGCGACCGGTTTCGGCCGGGTCGCGATGAACGTCGCCGACACGCTGCGCCGCGTGCACGCGGTGAATCCGGAAGCCCTCATGTTCGGCACCGATCTGCCCGGTACCCGGGCCGGACGTCCGTTCCGGGACTCGGACGTGGATCTGCTCTGCGACGTGGTCGGCACCGACATGTACGCGGTGCTGGAGGACAACGCGCGCGCGTTCTATCGGCTCCCGGCCCGCGAGCGCGTCGTCCGCGAGGAGCCGGCCCCCACGCTGCCGCTGTACCGGCCCGAACCGCCGACCCTCCGGCTGCGCCGCGACGAACTCCCGGGAAGCCGCGCGGGCGATACGATCCCGTTCCCCGCCATCGATAGATAGCGCTCAGACGGCGAACACACCGGCGAGCCACACACCGGTGGCAAGCAACGCGCCGAAGAGTTCGATCAGAATGGACAGTCCGACGCCCTTCAACGCGTGCACGGTCGCCTGCCACGCCTCCCGGTTGACGCGCAGCCGCTGGAGTTCCCAAAGATAAACGCCGAGAACGAAGCCCACGAACAGGCCGATCACCGGAATCACGAAGAAGCCGATGACGCCGAGTAGCGCGCCGAGCAGGACCGCGCGGTTGGACACTCCCGCGTCTTTCATCCTGCGTCCCGGCCAGGTGTATTTGACGACGCCGGACAGCACCAGCAGCACCGTGCTGATCGCGAAAACCGCCCAGGCCGTTGTGCCCCCGGTGAGAAAGGCCCAGACGGCGATGGCCGCGAAGATCAGGATGACGCCCGGCAGGATCGGCACGACGATGCCGCCCAGACCGACCAGAATCGCGAGACCGGCGAGAAGGTTGTACCACCCCTGATCAGACAGCGTTTGCACACGTGCAGCCTAGGACCGGGCGGCCGAACGGGCGACTCGTCGTCGAACCCGTCGTCCATCCGTCGTCCATCCGTCGTCCGGGTATGCCCCGGCTCCGGCCCCGACGTTATTGTCATACTGTCAATACATCCCTCCCGGCCGTGTTCGGGAGGACGCGCCGGGCCGCCGGTGCGCTGGATCAACGACGAACCGAGGTAGGGCGTGAGCACTCCATCCACCGCCAAGCAGGGCCCGCTCGCGGGCATCAAGGTCATCGAGCTGGCCGGGATCGGTCCCGGTCCGCACGCCGCGCTGCTGCTCGCCGATCTGGGCGCCGACGTGGTGCGGGTGCAGCGTGCGGGCCAGCTGCCGGGCGGGTTCGACCGTCCGCAGCTGCGCGGCCGGACCATCGTCGAGGCCAACCTCAAGGACCCCGCCGACATCGAGAAGGTCCTCGGCCTCGTCGAGAAGGCGGATGTGCTGATCGAGGGCTTCCGCCCCGGCGTCACCGAACGGCTCGGCATCGGCCCGGACGACGCGCTCGCCCGCAACCCGCGCCTGGTCTACGGACGGATGACCGGCTGGGGTCAGGAGGGCCCGCTGGCCGATCGCGCCGGACACGACATCAACTACATCTCCATCACCGGCGTGCTGCACGCCATCGGCCGTAAGGGCGAACGCCCGGTCCCGCCGCTGAACATGGTGGGCGATTTCGGCGGCGGCTCGATGTTCCTGGTGTTCGGCATCCTCGCCGCACTGGTCGAGCGGCAGCAGTCCGGCAAGGGCCAGGTGATCGATGCGGCCATGGTCGATGGCGCCCTTGCCCTTTCGCACATGATCTGGGGTATGCGCGGCGCGGGCGCCTGGTCCGATGAGCGTGGCGTGAACCTGCTCGACACCGGAATGTCGTTCTACGACACCTACGAAACCTCCGACGGCAAGTACATGGCGGTCGGCGCGATCGAACCGCAGTTCTACGCCCAGTTGCTCGCCGGACTGGAGATCGAGGCGGACGGCCTGCCCT
Source organism: Nocardia sp. NPDC004260 (assembly GCF_053603155.1). Taxonomy (NCBI): domain Bacteria; kingdom Bacillati; phylum Actinomycetota; class Actinomycetes; order Mycobacteriales; family Nocardiaceae; genus Nocardia; species Nocardia sp. NPDC004260. The sequence goes on from NZ_JBSGEZ010000006.1 coordinate 27,963, forward strand.
TCCAGCTCGACCCCGCCGGTCAGGAAACGCTGAAAAAGCTTTTCGCCGAACGTTTCCGGACCAGGACCCGGGACGAATGGGCCGAGATCTTCGCCGGCACCGACGCGTGCGCCTCTCCCGTGCTGACATTCGACGAGGCGACGCGAAACGAGCACATCGCGGCCCGCGGCTCGCTGCTGGAGCTCGACGACATCACCCAGCACGCCCCCGCGCCGCGATTCTCCCGCACTCCGAACGGGATTCCGACCCCGCCGCCCACCACCGCCACCCCGATCGAGACGGTCTGGGCCGACTGAGCGCCGAGCGGGGTGGCATGGCGCCACCCCGCTTCGCGGCTGGTAATTGAAACTTGTAACATACCAACCGGTTCGACAGTTCGGTACCGGGCCTGCCATACTGTCCGCGAGCAGGTGGCTTTCGAGAATCGCGAACCTCGTCCGGTCCGCTCCTTGACCGCCGCTCGAGCTGGAGGCCTCCGCGCCGTGCGAGCTTCTGCACACCGCCCGAGCACGACGAGGGCCAGCCCCGAGGGGTGGCCGGCCGATCGTGCTCGGCGGTGCTCGGAGGGGACATACCGTCGGCGGAGGTTCTCCCCAGCGACGAGATCGCCTCAGTAGCAGGTCAACGGCGTCAACGGGTCGGCGGCGCGTGGCGTGAGCGCCACATAGGCGGACGCGATGGCCTTGACCGCCAAACGCAATTCGGGTTCCTGGTGGGTGAACGGCAGCCGCAGGAACCGTTCGAACGCGCCTTGCACGCCGAATCGTGGCCCGGCGGCCAGCAATACGCCATGGTTGGGAGCCGTGGCCGCCAGCGCCGTGGAAACCGAGGTCGGCAGCTGCGCCCACACCGACATGCCGCCCGCGCCGACGGTGACACGCCAGTCCGGCAGTTCCTCGGCGAGCGCGTCGAGCAGCGCGGCACGCTGCGAACGCAATTGATCCCGGCGCCGGTCGAGGATCACCTCCGCGTGCTCGAGCAGGTGCACGGTGGCCAACTGGTCCATGACGGGGGTGCCGAGGTCGACCGTGGAGCGGATGCCGAGCAGCTTGGTGATCAGCGCCTGGTTGGTCCGGATCCAGCCGACGCGCAGACCGCCCCAGAACGATTTCGAGGCCGAGCCGATGGTCACGATCTCGGATCCTTTGGCGAAAGCGGCGACCGGCGGCGGCGGGTTGTCCGCACCGAGCCCGAGATCCGCCATGGACTCGTCGATCACGATGGTCATCCTGGTGTCCCTGGCGATGGCGGCCAGTTCGGCGCGACCGTCGGCGTCGAGCAGCAGGCCGGTCGGGTTGTTGTAGTCCGGCACCAGATAGGCCAGGCTGGCCGCGGTCTGCCGCGCGGCACTGCGGACGCCGTCGAGATCCCAGCCGCCCGCCGGGTCTTCCGGGCGCAGCGGCACCGGCACCGGCCGGGCGCCGACGTCGCGGATCGCCTCGATGGCGTTCGGGTAGGTCGGGTGGTCGATGAGCACGCGGGCCGCGGGCGCGGTGAGCACGTTCAGCAGCAGGCGCAGGCCGTGCTGAGCGCCGAGGGTGACCAGAATCTGATCGGGCTCGGTCGGCAGCCCGCGCGCGGTATAGCGGCGGGCGATCGCCTCACGGAGTGCCAGCACACCGACCGGGTCCATGCCGTGCGTGCCGAGGTAGGCGGGAATGCCCTCCAGGGCAGCCGAATACGCATCCTGCATCTCCAGCGGGGCGGCCATGGCGGCATAGGTCATGTCGACGGTGGGCAATTCGGGCGAGCCCATCATGGCCAGGATGCTCCGCGCCGGCTTGACGCCGTCATGCTGCACGTCGCGGGGCAGGGCCACCGTACTGCGCGAGCCCTGGCGGCTGATCAGGTAGCCGTGCTCGCGCAACAGCGCGTAGGTGGAGGTGATGGTGGTGCGACTGACCCCGAGGGTGCCGGCGAGATCCCGTTCGCTGGGCAAGGCGACACCCAGCGGCGCGCGCCCGTCGTGGATCAGCAGCCGGATTCCTTCGGCGAGCGCCAAGTAGGCCGGGCGACTGGAGCGCCGCCCGGCCGAATCCGGATCGCCGTCGTGCGCGTGCCGCCAATGGCCCAGATCGCGAGCCAGGCTACCCGCGCCGATCACTCTTGTCGCCATACGGTCCAGTATCAGACGATTGGATATTTATTGGCAAGGCCAGTGGCGCGCACCCTGACGGACATGATGCTCGCCACCCTGCTCCTGGCCGCCTTGCTCGGCTCCCTGATCTACCGATTCGCGCCGGAACGCGACACGCGCACCTTCCGCCTCGAACGCTTCCACCCCGGTACCCCGATGTCCGACCAACCCCTCTCGTACTACGACCACCAGCGGCGATACTCCGATCTCGCCGCGATCTACGGCCGTGGCGACGCACCGGACCAAGGCCAGTCCCGCTAAACTGGACTGCTAATTGCGAACTTGTCGGTCCCGCGGTGCAGACTTGGCTCATGAGTGACGCCACTCGCCTCGCCACCGATCCTCCGGCGAACGAAGCCACCGAGCCCGTGGCCTCCGGCCGTCCCACACCGTACGGCCCGGTCGCGGCGACGCTGTTCGATACCGCGATCGGCTGCTGCGCGATCGCCTGGAGCAGCGCAGGGGTGATCCGATTCCAACTTCCGGAGGCGAACCCCGCGGCCACCCGAGCGCGCATCACCCGCGCTCGCGCGGGCGAGAAGCTTCACGAGCAACCACCCACCGAAGCCATTGCCGAGGCGATCGCGGGCATCCGCGCGCACCTTACGGGGGAACTCGACGACCTGCGGTGGATCGCCGTTGACACCAGTGGGATTCCGGAGTTCCACCGCGCCGTCTACACCGTCACACGCGCCATCGACCCAGGCCACACCCTCAGCTACGGCCAGGTCGCCCATCGCGTGGGCGCGCCAGGCGGCGCCCAGGCGGTCGGCCAGGCCTTGGGCCGCAACCCGATCCCGTTGATCATCCCCTGCCACCGTGTACTCGCTGCCGACCACGCCCTGCACGGCTTCTCCGCCCCCGGCGGCATCGACACCAAACAGCGTCTACTGACCATCGAGCGCACACCGGGATTCGGCGAGCCCACCTTGTTCTGAGCGACCACGCCCGACCGGTGCGGCGCCCAGGCCCTGGTCTCGGAGTCATGGATACGCCAACGGGCCGATGAATTCGCTCAGTTCGCATCGTCCTACGAGCGAGGCATCCCTGATCTTGATCGGCGGCGCCTTCGGTTTCCGGAAATTCCCCAAGATGGTCGAGTTGGCCGCGGCACTCGCCGAGCAGCACCGATCGACCGTGATCACAGGCCGAACATCGGGCTCCTCGCCCCCGTCGCAAGTTCGTTCCTCACCGGCGCCGAGCAGCCCGCCGGGTAGTACGCGGCGGCTCAGCGCAAGGGATGCGTGCGGAAGAATTCGCACGCGTCCCCGGTGATGTAGCCGTCCTCGCAGCCGAAGTACGTCTGGATGCAGACGTTCGTCGAGCAGCCGAGTTCGATCAATTTCTGCCTGATCCGGGCGTTGCGCTCCTGCGGTGTCTCGGTCTTCGTCGCCACCGTCGCCGACGGACGCGCGGAACTGGTGACCGGTTGCGGCTGTCCGTCCGAGCACCCGGCGGCCAAGACCAGACCCGCCGCCGTGGCAGCGATCACCGCGGCTGCTCGCAGCGTCATTTTCCGCTCCCGGACTCGCCGCGCATCAGCGCGCCCAAGGACTCGCGATCGGTGACGTCCATCTTGATGCAGGCCCGGTAGAGATGGCCTTCGACGGTGCGCACCGAGACGGTGAGCCGGTCGGCGATCTGCCGGTTGGACAGGCCCGCGGCGACGAGGTTGGCGATCTCCCGTTCCCGCGCGGTCAAGGGCAAGGGTTGCGCGGCCTGCCGCAGCGCGGGGGTGCTCGCTCCACCGCAGGCGGCGGCGAGCCGGTTGGCGGTGGCGGCGGACTCCAGCAACTTGCGCCGATCCCCAGCTCGCTCGTGGGCCGAGGCGGCCTGCGCCGCGGCGTCGGCGGCCGACAACAGCGCGCCGATGCGCTCGAATTCGGCGGCGACCGAGTCCAGCCCGGGTCCGTCGTGGTCGGCGAGCGCCACCGCGTGCCGAGCCTGCGCCTGTACCAGCCGTCCTTCCACTCGCTCGGCCAGTTCCGCCAGTCGTCCGGAGACGGAATGGTCGCCGAAGCGGGCCGCGGTGTGCAGCGCCATGGCCTCGATGGCGTGCTGATGCGAGCGTGCGGCCGCGTCGGCGGCCCCCACCGCGATGCGGATGGCAGGCGAGACGGTTCCTTCGGCGGCGGCCAGCCAAGCGCGCGCCACTTCCAGCTGCGGTTCGTAAACGGCACTGTGCCTGCCGCCCCGCGCGGTGGCGTGCGCGATCGACTCGGAGGCGTCGCCGGCCCGCCCGAGCGCTGAATACGCCTCCGCCAGACGGATTCGCGCGGGGAACATCCATGCGGCCGCGCCCTCCGCGGCCAATGCGGCCAGTGCCTGTTCCAGATTCTCGATGCCGTCCAGGAACCGGCCCTGCGCCACATCGACGGTGCCTTGCAGGATCTTCGACATGCCCCAGGCCAGATACTGGCCCGGGGAGGAGAAGCCGACGAATGCCCCGGCGCAGCGCCGCGCGGCCTCGAGATCGCCGGCGAAGGTCAGGGCGAGCACCTCGGCGTGCGTGGACATGAAGCGGTTGAGCCCGTCGATGTGCGCTTCCACCTCGTGCCCGCGGGCCGCGTACTGCCTGGCCGCCTCCCCCTTGCCCATCAACGCCGACGCCAGGCCGCCGCCGAACGACGCCCACCACACCGCCCACGGCGGTGCGCCGTCGGCGGACATCACCGTCTCCGCCTCGGCGATCGCGTCGTCGACCCGGTTCTCGTTGACCAGACTCGCCGACGCCAGGCCGGTGAAGATGGCCGCGATCTTCGGCTGCCGCACCTTCGCGCGCACCAGCTTCAGCACCTCGTCGGCGCGATCGGCATCGCCCATGGCCCACAACAGGTTCGCCACCCTGGTGCTGCCCCAGCGCGCCAGCTGCACCTCGTCGAGTTGGTCGGGGTCGAAGCTGGCGAGGGTGCGCTCGGCCTCGATCCGGTGCCCCTGCCACAGCAGGGCGCGCGCCAGCAGGTCGGCGGCCTCCACGCCGCCGCGCCGCTCCACCGCGGCGCGGGCGAAGCGCTCGCCCAGCGGCAGATTCGCCAATCCGATCGCGTCGGCCGCCGCCGCCTCGAACAATTCCAGATCCGCGGATTTATCACTGTCCAGCGCCAATTCGGCCAGGCGGATGCGGTCGGCGGCGGAGTTTATCCGGCGGTCCTTGAGCGACGAATACAACCTGCCGCGCAAACGCCGCGCCGAGGCGATGCCGAGCCTGCGGCGGATCACCTCACCGAACAGCGGGTGGTTGTAGCGCACGATCAGATCTTGGGAATTCTCCACCACCCGGATCACCCCGCGCGTTTCGGCGGCTTCCACCGCGTCCTCGCCCGCCAATTCGGCGAGGACGTCGAGATCGATCGGTTCGCAGAAAGTCAGCAGTTCCAGCACCCGCAGCACCGGCTCGGGCAACTGCTCGACGCGGTCCTCCAGCAGCGCGGCCAGCTCCGAGGTCACCGCCGCGCGCCCACGCAGTTGCCACACGCCGTTTACCTGACGCAGCGTGCCCGCCTCCAGCGCACCCTCGACCAAATGCCGCAGGAACAACGCGTTTCCGGCGGAGGACTCCCACATCAGATTGGCGGTGAACCCCTCGAGTTGCCCACCGAGCATCGATTCCACCAGTTCGACGCTCTGGCGCTGGGTGAACGGGCGCAGGTCGATGCGCGTCAGATGGCCGTCTTTCCACAACGAGGTGACCGCGTCCGGCACCGGGACTCCGCTGCGCACGGTGACGACGATGTGGGCGGCTTTGTCGATGGCCAGTTGCAGCAGCAGCGTGGCGGAGAGCTGATCCAGCAGATGCGCGTCATCGACCCCGATCACCGTGTCCCCGTCGGCGAGCAACGCCTCGCGCGCCGCCGACATGAACGTGACCGGATCGTGCGCCGTATAGACGCCGACCATATGCGCGAACACCCCCAGCGGAATGCTGCGCGCCGACTCGGTGCCCGCCACCCAGCGGACATTGCCGCCGATCGCGGAGGTGGCATGCCGGGCAAGGGTGGTCTTGCCCACCCCCGCGTCACCGGTCAGTACCACGCCGACGTGCTCCGGACCGGTCAGCGCCGCACGGATCGCCTCGAATTCGCTCTCGCGCTCGATCATCGGCCAGTTCCGAGCCATGCTCTAACTGTAGTTCTTCACCGATCATGATCGAAGCCGAGCGAGCACGATAGATATGGCGAATTTCTGGTGATCTTGCCGAATTTCCGCTGGCACACGCGGAATTCGAACAGGTTCTAGCCGAGTACGTCGTGCCGGACGATGGTCTGATCCCGCCCGGGACCCACGCCGATGCAAGAAATCCTGGCGCCGGACAGCTCCTCCAAACGCAACACGTACGCCTGGGCGTTGGCGGGCAGCTCCTCGAAGGTGCGCGCGCCGGAAATGTCCTCCCACCAACCGGGCATTTGCTCGAAAATCGGCTTCGCGTGATGGAATTCGGTCTGCGTGGTCGGCATTTGCTCGACCCGCTCGCCGTCGATCTCATAGGCGACGCAGATCGGCACCGTCTCGAGACTGGAAAGAACGTCCAGTTTGGTGAGGAAGTAGTCGGTGATGCCGTTGACCCGGGTGGCGTAGCGCGCGATCACCGCGTCGAACCAGCCGCAGCGGCGGGCGCGCCCGGTGGTGACGCCGACCTCGCCGCCGGTCTTGGCCAGGTAGGCGCCGAACTCGTCGAACAGCTCGGTCGGGAACGGTCCGGAACCGACCCGGGTGGTGTAGGACTTCAGGATGCCGAGCACCGTGTTGATCTTGTTGGGTCCGATGCCCGCGCCGACCGCCGCGCCGCCCGAGGTCGGGTTCGACGACGTGACGTACGGGTAGGTGCCGTGGTCGACGTCGAGCAAGGTGCCCTGCGAACCCTCCAGCAGCACCGTCTCGCCACGCTCGAGCGCCAGGTTCAGCTTCAGCCTGGTGTCGGCGATCCGGTGCTTGAAGCTGTCCGCCTGGGTCAGCACCTCGTCCACCACCTGCTGTGGATCCAGCGCGCGGCGGTTGTAGATCTTGACCAGCACCTGATTCTTGAACTCGAGCGCCGCCTCGACCTTCTGAGTGAGGATCTTCTCGTCCAGCACGTCCGCGACGCGCACGCCGACGCGGGCCACCTTGTCCTGGTAGCACGGCCCGATCCCGCGGCCGGTGGTGCCGATCTTCTTGTTGCCGAGGAAGCGTTCGGTGACCTTATCGATGGCCACGTGGTACGGCATGATCAAGTGCGCGTCGGCCGAGAGCAGCAGCCCGGAGGTGTCGACGCCCCGCTGCTCCAGCCCCGCCAGCTCGTCCAGGAGCACGCCGGGATCCACGACCACACCGTTGCCGATGACATTCGTCACGCCCGGGGTCAGGATGCCGGAGGGGATCAGGTGCAGGGCGAAGTTGTCGCCGTTGGGCAGCACCACGGTGTGACCCGCGTTGTTGCCGCCCTGGTACCGGACCACCCAGTTCACCCGACCACCGAGCAGATCGGTTGCTTTGCCCTTCCCCTCGTCGCCCCACTGGGCGCCGATCAGGACGATTGCCGGCATGGTCGTGTCTCCTACGGTTCGACAGGCAACACTGGTGTGTTGCAGCTACCTGCCGTACTGAGGCGGTGGCCGGAAGCACAGTCTAGCCGACCCGTCCCCGGCGGCATCGCAGCGCATCTCGTCGTAGGCTCGACAACCGTGTGGTCCCGGCCGGGCAGGGCTAAGGTTGCACGGCACGCCGAGCGGCAGCGCGGCGGGCACGGGCGAGCCGCGGCTCGGGTTCGCCCGCCAATGGCGAGGGGCCCGACGGTGTCGGCTCGAACCGAGGAGGGTGTACGGCAGCTTGAGTACCCATGTTCTCCGCTGCGACGGCGCCCCCGTACCGATCGCGCTCGCGGCGCTGCCGACCACCCAGACGGCCGCCATCCCGGATCCCGCCGTGATCGACGAGTTGCTTCCCGTGCTGGCCGCCGACAGCCTGCCGCGCCTGATCGTGCTGGGTGAGGACGCCGCGCTGGCCGCGGTGCTCACCCATCTGATGCGCACCGAGCGCCTGCACGTGGAGATCGGATACGTGCCGGTCGAGAAGACCTACGCCGCACGCGCCTACCAGACCGGCACCGGCAACGCCGCCGCCAAGCGCGCCATCGAAGGCCGCGCCGTCGAGACGCCACTGGTTCGCGACGACACCGGCAAGGTGCTCGCGGGCCGGGCGGTGATCACCGGCATCGGCGGCGAGCGGCTCGAGGGTGAGGCTTATGTCGACGACACCCTGCTGTTCTCCGGTGACGTGACGGCCATGCTCGTCTCGCCGTGCCTCGAACCGCCCGGCGTGCGGGCGGCCGTGCGGCGAAGGTTCCGCAAACGGCGCTGGGTCGAGGGGCGAGCGGCGCAACTCGGCACGCCAGGCGCCATCGTGACCAGGGACGGCGTCCGCACCGATCGCCCGGTGCCGCGCTCGAGCTTCTACCGCCATCACGAACCCTGGCTGCTGGTTCGATGAGTTTCCCGACCAACCGCCGAGCGCGTGGGGTCCGGCCGAGCCCGGTGTTCCTGCTCGTGGTGGTCGTGACCGCGGTCGGCGGCGCGCTGGCCTGGGACGCCCCGCTGGACTCCACCAGAGCCAAGGCCGGTGTGTTCGTCCTCGTGGTCTTCGGTTGGGTGGTCTCGCTGTGCCTGCACGAGTTCGCGCACGCGTACTCGGCGTGGCGCGCGGGTGATCGCGAAGTGGAGTTGCGCGGCTATCTGACGCTCAACCCGCTGAAGTACAGCCATCCGCTGCTGTCGATCGTGTTGCCGATGGTGTTCATCGCGCTCGGCGGGATCGGCTTGCCCGGCGGCGCGGTCTACGTGCACACGCACAATGTCGCGCCGCGCACGCAGCGGATCATCAGCGGCGCGGGGCCCGCCGTGAACGCGTTGTGCGCGGTGTTGCTGCTGGCGACCGTCCGGATCTGGGGCAGCTCGGCCACTCATCCCGCGTTCTGGTTCGGCGTCAGTTTCCTTGCCTTTCTGCAGATCACGGCGACTCTGCTGAATCTGATCCCGCTGCCCGGACTGGACGGCTACGGCATCGTCGAGCCGTCGCTGAGCTATCAGACCCGGCGCTCGCTCGACCAGTTCAAGCCGTTCGGCATGCTCATCCTGTTCGCGCTGCTGTTCACGCCCGCGATCAATCAGGTGTTCTTCGACGCGGTGTACGCGCTGTTCGAACTGTCCGGGGTTCCGTCGAATTGGTCGCGCTACGGCGGCTACCTGACTCGGTTCTGGACCTGATCTCCGGCGACTCGCCGTACACGTGGGCGCGGGACCGCCCGGTCGGGTTGCCGGGCGGCCCCGCTTCTTCGCCGCTTCCGATCCGCCCCCCTTCCGGCTGCCACACCCCTTGGCCGGAAGGTCCTTTCGTCCACGTGCGAAGTGGTCGACCGCGATACCCCGCGACTCGCGGTCACATCGCAAAACTACGGCGGGACGACGCGCGGAACCCGAGTAGCGGACTACCCGAAGATCGAACTTCCGGCGCGCCGCACCGGGTTCGGACCACGGTGGCCGGCAACAATGTCCGAATACCGCTGAGTAGTAGGGCTTCAGGCCTCGGGCCGCACGTAGGGGTTCTTGACCGTCGGCGGCAGCAGGGCAATCGCCGAGATACGTTGCACGCCGCACACCTGCATCAGGTCTACCAGCGTCGAACGCACCTGCGCGAACACGACGTGCGCCGAAAGGCCCGCGCCGGCTACCAGTTCCGGGCGCGCGCCCTTCGCGACCGAGCGCAGTACGCGGGCCGCCTCGGCGCGGTCGGGTTGGTCGCCGGGGTCGGCCAGCATCATCCGGCGCACCACGTCGACGGCCTGGCCAAGGCGCTCCACCTCGTCGATCAAACCGGGGTTGAGGATTTCGTCGTCGCGCACCAGAGTCAGCGAGCGCCGCAATAGGACTCGGGTGTTGCGGATGGCGTTGTCCAGCGGATCCGCCGAGGCCCTGATGCGTTCGAGCCGGGGACGGGAGTTCCAGTACAACGGCGAGATCCGGCTGATCTCGCGGCCGCCTTCCAGGGTGGCGCGCAAGGAGTCGATCTGCGGCTGAGTGGCGCGCATCGCGGTGAGCGCGCGGTGCACCTTCTCCGGATCCTGTTCGAGCAGTCCGTCGGCGCATTCGGTGATCGATCTGCCCATCACGGCGAGGATGTCCCCGGCGAGCGTCCGCGCCCTGCGCACGGGATGCAGGGGGATCGCGGCGACCACCACCACGCCGACCAGACCGCCGACCAAGGCGTCGATCATGCGGGAGAGACCGCCGCCCGCCGAGGGCGGCAGCAACGTGGCGACCAGCACGGCGGAGCTCGCCGCCTGCACGGTGATGACGGGACCGCCGTCCAGGAACACCGCCGCGGCCATGGCGACCGCGACCACCAGCGCGATCTGCCATATGCCGGTGCCCGCGTGGGAGATGAACAGATCGCCGATGCCGATGCCGACCGCGACCCCGACCACCAGTTCCACCGAGCGACGCAGTCGCGCGCCGAAGGAGATGCCCATCGACACCACGGCGGCCGTCGGCGCGAAGAACGGCAGCGCGTGGCCGATGACGTGATGCGCGAGGAACCAGGCCAGCGCGGCGCCGACCGAACACTGGATGATCGGCAGCGCCGACCGGCGCAGCCGCGCCCACGAGGTGCGCAGTCTCCCCATGCCGCTCGCGCGGGCCACGCCGAACCGGGACATCGGGTCGAACGCGCCCGTAACCCGGCCGCTACCTACCATCGAATCGCTACGCGTTGCTCCGATCACTACGACTCAGTCGAGGCCCAGCTCCGCGGCCGCCTGGGGGTCGCAGTCTTCCAGCAGGTCGAGGCAGCGAGCGTACTCGTCGGTCTCGCCGATCACCTTGGCGGCGCGGGCCAGCGCGCCGACGCTGCGCAGGAAGCCGCGATTGGGTTCGTGGCTCCACGGCACGGGACCGAAGCCCTTCCAGCCGTTGCGGCGCAGTAGATCGAGGCCGCGGTGGTAGCCGGTGCGGGCGAACGCGTACGCGGCCACGATGTCGTGGTTGACCGCCTCGTCCTGGGCTTCGCCACGAGACAGCGCCGCCTCGGCGAGGTGCGCCCAGGCGATCGATGCGGCCGGGTGCTCGGCCGCCACCCGCACCGGATCGGCGCCGTCGAGGAGCGCGTCCTCGGCGTCGGAGATTTCTGGTAGCAATACCGGTTGCGGTCCGAGCAGGTCACCGAACGAGGTCATGCGGTTCATTGTGCACCGCACGACGGTTTGCTTCACAGGCGACCGCCTCGCCTCCGCGCGTCACGGCGTAGGCCGAACACGGAGGTCAGGTGGCGGGTCGGCATTCGTTCCGCTCGACGTGGGCTGATGCCGGACCTCGCCGGGCCGCGCCCATTAGGCTGGCCGTCGAGTTCAAACAGTTCCGCTTAGCGAGGGGTGTGCGTGTCCGACCCGAACGACGAGAAGAGCACGGCGCGAGACAGCGCCGGACCGGCCGACGCTGCCGGGGCCGACGCACGCCCCGAGGCCGCCACCGAACGTATCCCCGCCTCGGGCAAGGCCGGTTCCGCTTCCTCGGCTGCCCCCACCGAGCGCATCGCCAAGGCGCAGCGACCGGGTGCGACGCCGTCCGGCGGCGCCGCAGCAGCCGCCTCGGATGTTTCCGCGGCGAGATCGAAGGCGGACGCGGGCACCGGTAGTCCAGCTCCTGGCCAACCGAAACAGGCGCCCGGTGGCGCTCCGGTCCCCAAGAAGGACGCGAACACGGCAGGCACGAAACCGGCCAACGGTCCAGCGAGCGGTACGAACTCACCGGCTACGAATCCAGCGGCTTCCGAATCGGGCGGCTCCGCACAGGCGGGTCCCGCGCCACAGGTTTCGACGCAGTCCGGAGCGTCCGGCGCCCCGAAGACCGCGGCCCCGGGCAACCAGGCGAATGCCGCCAACCGGCCCGCACCCACGAACCCCCAGGCGGCCGGGACCTCGGCTGGATCCGACGCGGCCAGTGGGACCAGCGCCAAAAGCACACCTGCCGCCGGTCCCTCGAGCGCGGCGAAGGCTGCTGGTAAGCCGAACCCCCCTGCTTCTTCCGCGCCGTCCACGGCGGGGCAACCAGCCGCGAAACCACCTGCGGGGCAAGTCGCAGCCAGCCGGAACACACCGCAACCCTCCGGCCCGGCCGCATCGAACGCACCCGGCACCAAAGCCACAGCTCCTTCCGGACCGGCGAACACCCCGGCAGGGAAAATCGGCGGCACACCAGCATCCAATGGCCCGGCGGCATCGAACCCGCCCGGCACCAAAGGCACTGCCCCTTCTGGACCGGCGAACACCCCAGGGAAAACCGGCAGCACACCAACGCCCTCCGGCCCGGCCGCCGCATCGAATGCGCCCGGCACCAGAGGCACAGCCCCTTCTGGACCGGCGAACACCCCGGGGAAAACCGGCAGCACACCAGCACCCTCCGGCCCGGCCGCCGCATCGAATGCGCCCGGCACCAGAGGCACAGCTCGTCCCGCACCGGCCAACAGCCCGGCAGGGAAGGTCGGCGGCGCACCGGCACCCTCCGGGCCAGGCACATCCAGCCCACGCCCAGCATCGGGCACCGATGCGGAAACGGCCGCGCCCGAGCGCGAGTCCGCGCCGGAGACCGGCGGTAGCGCCTCGAAGCCTGGTTCCGCTCCGGATCAGTCGCGCACCGTGGTGATCAAACGGGATCAGCTTCCGTCCGGTGCGGCCCCCGCGAGTGGGTCCGCATCGAAAGACACAGCGGCGCGGCCGGATCGACCAGCGACGGACAAGGCACCCGCCTCCGGCGCGAAGGCAGGACCGGCGGCCGCCGCGGCCGCCTCGAAGAACGCGGCGACGGCCGAGACGACCCCGGGCGCGCCACCCGCGACCGCCGGTGCCTCCACTCCGCCCGGTGGCAAGCCGGCCGCCGAGGCCGAGACCGCGGCGATCCCCGGGGGCGGCGAATCCGCGACGGTCGTGATACGCAAGCCGCAGCCGTCGGCCGGACCGGCTCCCGCGCCGGAGCGGACCGGCGAATCCGCCCCGGCCGGGGCGCAGAACCCGCCCGGTTCGGATGACGTGACGATGGCGATGCCGGTGGTCGGCCTGGACGACGCGCAGACCGTCGCGTTGCCCATCCAGCGCCCCGGCGACGGCGGCAGGCCGGGCACCGATCGCGTGGTCACTCCACCGGCGGGCCCGGTACCGGTCACCAAGCCGCCGAGCACGCCGCGTCCGGCTCCCGGTCCCAAGCAGCCCGGCCCGCACGGCCCTGCCGCGCCGCCGCAGCACGGACCGGGCGTCGAAGACACCCGCCCGTCGCCGCAGCGTCCCGGCGGCAGACCGCGACAGGTGGCGACCGCACCGTCCCCCGCGGACGTCCAGCAGACCGTGCCCGCGCAGTCGATGGGGGGTCCGCCGGCGACGCAGACCCGGCCCGTCGCGCCGCCGCAACGGATCCCCCCTGCTTCGCAGACCGCCGGTGCGACCGCCACCGGTCCCACTCGGCCCGATCGACGGCTGATCGTGCTCGGCGCGGCGGCCGTGGCGGTGATCGCGCTCATCGCGGTGATCGTGTCGCTTGTCACGATGTCCGGCGACGACTCCCCCGAGGCTCAGGTGCGCAGCGCCATAACCAGCTACACCGACGCGCTGAAGAGCGGCGATCTGGACGCGCTTCGCTCCACCACCTGCGGTCCGCTACACGACTTCTATCAGGGCATTCCGAGCGACCAGTTCGCCGGCGTGCACAAGTTGTCGATGGAACGCAAGAACATCCCGGTGGTGGACAGCATCGACGCCATCCGCATCACCGACTCCACCGCCATCGCGCAGGCCACGGTGTACACCGAGGCCGACCCGGCGAAGCGGTCCGCGCGCACCTTCGACCTGCAGCGCACCGACGACGGATGGAAGGTCTGCGATCCGCCCTCCAGCAGCCAGTAACCACCCGGCAGCGTGATAGCCGACACGCATCGATGCCGGTCACGCACGTCACACTCACCTGGTCAATGGTCCGGTGCGGCAGTAGCATGGCCCGGATCATGAGCAGGGAGCAGACAATGGCGCGGTGGGATATCGATGTCGTCCCGGTGACGCCGATCGGACAGCGATTCCGGGTGCGTGACCACTACGAGGTCGGCCGGGAGAAGGTCCGGGAATTCGCCCGCGCGGTACAGAACCACCACGCGGCGCATCAGCACGAAGCCGACGCACGCGCGCTCGGGTATCCCGGGCTCATCGCGCCGCCGACCTTCGCCTCGGTGATCGGGATGACCGGGACCAGGGCGCTGCTCGACACGGTGCTCACCGAGTACGACCTCTCCCAGTTCCTGCAGACCGATCAGGTCTTCGAGATCTACCGGCCGCTCCTGGCCGGCGACCGGGTGCGCAGCGAGATCGTCATCGAATCGATCCGCCAGTTCGGCGACAACGACTTCATCTTGGTGCGCTTCACGCTGAGCAACCAGCACGGCGAGGTCGCCATCGTCGGGTCGACCACGATCGTCGCGCGCCGCGGAGCAGAGGTCGACGCCACGCTCGACGACATCGTCGAGAACATCATGATGCACGGGCGCCCGGTCGACCTCCCGAGTGCCGACCGCTCGCACGACGAGGTGCTCGTGTCGCTCGGCGTCAGCCCGTTGGTGGAGCCGGTCGAGCACGAGTCAACGCCCGTACACACGCTGCCCGCCTTCGACGAACTCGCTCCTGGCGATCAGCTGCCCGACCGCGCGTTCCAGCTGACCCGCGGCGACCTGGCGAACTACGCGGGCGTGTCCGGCGACGCCAATCCGATCCACTTCAGCGACCACGCCGCACAGCTGGCCGGGCTGCCGACCGTGGTCGCGCACGGCATGCTGACCATGGGCTTGGCGGGTGACTACCTCACCTCGTGGCTGGGCGATCCCACCGCGATCCAGAAGTTCAGCGTGCGCTTCTCCGGCTTCGTTCCGGTCCCCGCCGACACGGCGGGCACGGTGGAGTTCACCGGCCGGATCAAGTCGCTGGACGCCGCCGCGCGCACCGCGACCATCCTGCTCGGCGGCTCCTCCGACGGACGCAAATTGTTCGGTCGCGCGCTCGCCGAGGTCCGGCTCCGCTGACCCGAGCAGCTCACTCGCCGACAACCGAGTGCATCAGATACACGTTGTAGTCACTCCAGGTCGACATCGTGAAGTAGAGATCCGGGCCCGAAGACCACGGGTGGATGAACCCGCCGTACAGCTCCGGATAGCTCAGCGCCGACACCGTCGGCGTGCTCTCCGACCACACGCCCTGCGGTGTGTCCGCCTCGCGGACGACCAGCGCCGCCTTCGTCGTGTCCAGATAGCTCATCTGCCAGACCTCGCGGGCGGCGTCGTAGCGGACCGACAGTTCACCGACGGGGCCGTCCACGATCGGCGTGGCCGAGCCGGAACCACCGACGGGAGTCCAGGCGCCATCCCGCCAATACTGGTAGGCGGTGGTGTTGAGCAGCTGGTCCTCGGGCACCCTGGCCAGGCCCACCGCGCCGAGGCGGGTATTGGGCGTGCCGAACATGTAGACGTGACCCCCGTGCGGCACCATCGCGCTCACCTGGAAACTCGCCAGCCCGAAGATGTTGTCCCAGCGCGCGTGCGGGTCCTTCGTCCAGGTCTGGCCGTGATCGTCGGAGTAGGCGATGCCGCCGTAGTTGGTGAAGAACGTGCCGGGCAGGCTGTTCCAGGTCCGAATGGACATGTAGCTCAGATACTGTCGCTCGCCCAGCGCGAAACCCGAGGTGGGAATGGTGGTGACCTCGACGTTGTCGAGTTTGCGGCTGGAGAGCACCTCGGCCGCGTGGCAGCGGTCGTCGGTCACCATCCGGTCGAAGGTCATCCCGTCGGCGAGATCGCGATCGGTGCTGAAGGCGAGGACGTTGCTGCGCCAATCCAGCCCCATGCCGCCGGGCGGATGGAAGCCGCGCCCGACGGTGTCGCCGAACGCGGTCGCGATCTCGCCCGGTGCGCTCTCCCACATGATGCCGAGGTCGGTGCCGTCCACCTGCCAGCGTTTGTCGGTGCGGTTCACCGAGTTCGCGCCGGTCAGCTTCGCCACCTCGCGAGCTGGACCGACCCGCGGCGCGGGGCGAGCCGGTGACTGCGCCGCGGGCTCGACCGGCGGCCGCACCGGCGCGGGTGGCGGGGGCACCTGGCCGGGCTCCGGGCCGGGGCCGGGGATCGCGAAGTGGAACGGTTTGGGATTGAGCAGGATTTCGGGGATCCCGAGCTGTCCGGCGAGACTCGGTGGTGCGCCGGGCAGATCGGTGAGGTCCGGGCAGGGATTCGCGCAAGGATCCGGCGGGAGCTCCATCCGCGTTCGCTTCGGCGCGGATTCCGGCAGCTGTGGCGGGAGCACGGTGATCACCGGATAGGGAATCGGCACCTCCAGCGTTTTCGGCACCAAAGGCTCATGGGTCGCCACCGGGTCGGTCGCGCACGGACCCACCCCCACGAGAGGGCCCGCCGCTTCGGGCGCGGCGGCGGCAGGCCCGTCGGCGTAGACGAGCATTCCCGCGCCGACCACGATCGCACCGACCGCTGCGAGCATTCGCATCGCCATAGCAAACCCCTCGAAATCCACTGCGGACACGAATCTTGCGAAGACGAACCAGCGGAACGACCCTACCCCGTTCGCCTTTCGAAGGCCGTCAGAACGACACGCCCGGCGGCGCCGCAAACTCCGCCGCAGCCGAGCAATCCACCGGCTCCGAACAATCCCCCGCCGCCGAACAACCTGCCGCCGCAAGCGCCCCCGAGTCCCTACTACAAGAACTGCACGGAGGTCCGCAACGCCGGTAAGGCCCCACTGCGGCGTGGACAGCCGGGTTACGCCCCCCACCTGGACCGGGACAACGACGGAATCGCTTGCGAGTGAGGCGCACCGGACGATCCTGGAGCAGGATGGAGACGTGACCAAGTCAGTTCTCCGCGTCGCATCCGCGATCGGGGCGGCGCTGCTGGCGGCCGGAGCGTGCGCGCTCGTGCCGTCGGCGGCGTCCGCCGTCCCGCCCCCGGCCGTCGCGATCGCCGGACCGCACGACGACCATCCGATCCCGCACAACCGGGCCGGGCCGAAGGGAGACAGCGAGCGACCCGAGGAACCCGCCGAGCGGTCGCCGAAGATCTACACCGACTGCGACCAAGTGCGCGCCGAGGGCGCCGGGCCGCTGTACCGCGGACAGCCCGGCTTCAACGCCCAGCTGGACCGGGACGGCGACGGGATCGCCTGCGACTAGTGCAGCGCCTGGAAGGTCAGGATCGTCGCGCCGATCCGGATCAGGTCGCCGTCGGCGAGCAGCACGCCGCTGTCGATCGCGTCGTCGTTGACGTAGACGCCGTTGGCCGAATGCAGATCCTTGATGAGCAGACCGGAGCGACTAGGCATGATGTGCGCGTGGTAGCGGCTGGCCCGCGGGTCCTCCAGCACCAAGTCGTTGTCGGTCATCCGCCCGATACGCAGGCCGCCCTGCGCGATCGCCACCACCCGACCGTCCGGCATCCGCAGCTGACCGCTGCGCACCGCACGCGGCACCTCGGTGACCGTCTCGGTCATCGCCGCGGCCAGGCGCTCGACCTGCCGGAGTTCGACCGTGCTCAGCGGCTCCTGCCGCAGCACGCGCTGCTCCAGGTCGATCAGCACCGGCCCCGGGTCGATGCCGAGCTCGTCGGCGAGCACGCCGCGCACCTTCCGGCATGCCTCCAGCGCGTCCGCCTGCCGTCCGGACAGATACAGCGCGGTGATCAACTGGCCCCACAGCGGTTCGCGCAACGGGTGCTCGTTGGTCATCGCCACCAGCTCGCCGATCACCGAGGACGCTCGCCCGCAGGCGATCTCGGCGTCGATCCGGGCCGCCGCGGCCAGTAACCGCTCCTCGTCCATGGCGGTGGCGAACCCGTCGGCGAACTGCAATCCGGCCAGATCGGCCAGCGCCCGGCCGCTCCACTCGCGCAGCGCGGAGCCGAACAGCTGCGCCGCCCCGGCGTGATCACCCGCCTCGGCGGCACGGGTGCCCGCCTCCCGCGCCGCTTCGAAACGTCCCAGGTCGCACGCGGTCTCGTCGATCTCCAACCGATAGCCCGACGACTCGGTGCGCAGCACCGTCGCCGGGTCCACCCCGGAATTACGCAGGGCCTTGCGGATGTTGGAGACGAAGACCTGCAGGCTGGCGGCATAGGCGTCGGGCGGTTCCTCGTTCCACACCAGATCGGCGAGCGCGGCCGACGACACCGCGCGCCGCCGATTCACCGTGAGCGCGGCGAGCAGAGCTCGCGGTTTGGGCCCGCCGACGGCCACCGGTTCACCACCGACGAGCAGCCGCACGGGCCCGAGCACGCGCACATCCAAACTCATGTGCACCAAGCCCCTGACGGGTGTATCAGGGTCAGGCGCTGATCGAGCGTCCGGCCGAGTGCAGGTCGTTGCACGCCTCCACCACACGCGCCGACATCGACGCCTCGGCCTTCTTCAGGTAGCTGCGCGGGTCGTAGGCCTTCTTGTTGCCCACTTCGCCGTCGATCTTCAGCACGCCGTCGTAGTTGGCGAACATGTGCCCGGCGACCGGCCGGGTGAACGCGTACTGGGTGTCGGTGTCGACGTTCATCTTCACTACGCCGAAGCGCAGCGCGTCCTCGATCTCGGACTTCAGCGAGCCGGAACCGCCGTGGAAGACGAAGTCGAACGGATGCGCGTCGGCGCCGAGGCCGAGCTTGGCCGCCGCGACGCGCTGGCCCTCGGCGAGCACCTCGGGCTTGAGCACCACGTTGCCCGGCTTGTACACGCCGTGCACGTTGCCGAAGGTGGCCGCGAGCAGGTACTTGCCGTTCTCGCCCGCGCCGAGGGCATTGATGGTCTTCTGGAAGTCCTCCGGCGAGGTGTAGAGCTTCTCGTTGATCTCGGCCTCGACGCCGTCCTCCTCACCGCCGACGACACCGATCTCGACTTCGAGAATGATGTTCGCCGCGTGGGTGGCCTTCAACAGCTCCTTGGCGATCTCGAGGTTCTCGTCGATCGGAATCGCGGAACCGTCCCACATGTGCGATTGGAACAGCGGGTTCTGGCCGGCGTTGACCCGCTCCTGGGAGATCGCCAGCAGTGGACGGACGAAAGTGTCCAGTTTGTCCTTCGGGCAGTGGTCGGTGTGCAGCGCGATGGTCACGTCGTATTTGGCCGCGACCACGTGCGCGAACTCGGCCAGCGCCACCGCGCCCGTGACCATGTCCTTCACACCCTGGCCGGAGGCGAATTCCGCGCCGCCGGTGGAGAACTGGATGATGCCGTCGCTGCCCGCGTCCGCGAAACCCTTGATGGCCGCGTTGATCGTCTCCGACGACGTGCAGTTGATGGCCGGGAATGCGAAGGAATTGGCTTTGGCCCGACCGAGCATCTCGGCGTAGACCTCCGGAGTCGCGATGGGCACTGTAAGACCTCCGTGTTGTGCGGCAAAGACCTATTTTGTCAGCCTTCACCCTAAGGCAGCCGTGTTTCGCCTGGTATGCAGGGAGGGAGTGCGCAGTTGACGCACCGGTAATTTTGCGCACAGCACGAGCTTTTTCAGGTGGAACCGGTACTGTGGGGCCGGTAATTTGCGCTGGCAGCTTCCGACGCGGTGGCAAGCGATGCAGGCCAGCCGTATCGGGACAGGAGGCCACGTGATTCTGCAGGCAGCGACAGAATCGGTGACGAGTAACCTCGCGTTGACCGAGTTGCTCGACCCGATGCACCTGCTCACGGAGACGTGGCTGAAGGACGCGGTGCTGCCGGCCATCCTGGTCATCGTCTTCATCGAGACCGGCTTGCTGTTCCCGATCCTGCCCGGCGACTCGCTGCTGTTCACCGGCGGCCTGCTCGCCGCGCAGCCGAACCCGCCGGTGTCGATCTGGGTGCTGGTGCCCGCCGTCGTCCTGGTCGCGTTCGCGGGAGACCAGTGCGCGTATTGGATCGGCCGGGCGATCGGGCCCGCGCTGTTCCACAAAGAGGACACCCGTTTCTTCAAGAAGCACTACGTGACGCAAACGCACGAGTTCTTCGAAAAGCACGGGCCGAAGACGATCATCCTGGCCCGCTTCGTGCCGATCGTGCGCACCTTCATGCCGGTGCTGGCCGGTGTCTCCAAGATGGACTACCGCAAGTTCGTCGCGTTCGACATCGTCGGCGCGCTGCTGTGGGGCGGCGGTATCACGGTGCTCGGCTACTTCCTGGGCAACGTCGCGTTCATCCGGGACCACGTCGAGGCGATCTTCTTGCTCATCGTCTTCGTATCGATCCTGCCCGGCATCAGCGCGGTGGCGAAGAAGTTGCTCGGCCGCAATGCGCAGGCTCGAGAGCTGGTCGAGGCGAAGCAGCCCGCCTCGACCAGCGAGTCCACCCGCTGAAGCCGGTGACGACGGAATCGTCGCCCCTAGCCGTGGGCAGTTTCGATCCGCTGCTGTCGGCGGGCCCCGCGCTCATCTGGACGGTAGTGCTGACCTTCGTTTTCCTAGAGTGCGCGGTGATCCTCGGGCTGTTCTTGCCCGGTGACTCGATGCTCATCACCGCGGGCATCGTGATGGCGTCGCACGCCTCGGGTGAGACACACGTCTGGGCGCTGTCGGTGGGCGCGATGGTCGCGGCCATCGCGGGCAATCAGGTCGGCTACGTCATCGGGCACCGCACCGGACGACACCTGGTGGCCAGGAAGAACGGCAGATACATCAACGTCCGCAACCTGCAACGCGTCGCGGAGCTGCTGCATCGGCACGGCTTCGTCGCGGTGCTGGTCGCCCGGTGGATCCCGTGGGTGCGCACCCTGTGCCCCTCGGTGGCGGGCGCCGCGCGGATGGACCACCGCAAGTTCACAGTCGCCAGCACGATCGGCGCGATCGTCTGGGCGCCGGTGCTGCTGCTCATCGGCTACTACGCGGGCAGCTTCCTGCAGCGCGTGGAATGGCTGATGCCGATCGTGATCGGCACGCTGGTGGTGGGCCTGATCATCGGGACGGCGCTCGGCGTGCGGCACTACCGGCAGGAGATGTCGCAGCCCGCCGAGGACTTCGCGCTGGAAACGGCTCAGAGCGCCGTGCTGGAGCCCGAGGGCTGATCCTCGGTCACAGCCCAGCGGCGCTGACCTGGTAGGCCGCCTCCATGAGCAGCCAGCCGGACAACTGCACCGACATGTCGCGTCCCGGCACTTTCGACGAGGTGACCGAGCCACCGGAGGTGAGGTAACCAGCTCCCGCGCTGCCGCCGGGCAGTCGCGCGGGCTTGCTCCAGTCGTGCCCGAACAGTGGCTCGCCCTCGACTTGGAGCCGGTTCGCCCACGCCGCCTCGGCGGACGCGGTGACGATAGCGGCGGCCGCGCGGCGGTCGGCGACCTGCTGGGCGTCCTCGCCCGGCAGCATCACCGCGACCAGCGCCAGGTAGCGGGCCAGGATGCCGTTGAACAGGCCGCCGTCGCCGCCGCCACCACCGTCGACCACATCGTCGGTGGTCATGTGTTCCTCGACGGCCGCCAGCAGCCGGTGCACGCGTTCGGTGTGTCTGGGCTCGCCGGTCTGCACGGCGAGCTCGGTCTCCAGGCCGAGCGCCACACCCTGGCAGTAGCTGAACACGGGACGCTCGATCTCGCCGGATGGTAGGTGAATGCCGTCCAGGATCAACCCGGTCTCCGGATCGCGCAGGGTCGCGTCCAGCCAGTCGGACATCTCCTGAGCGCGTTGGACGCGCCCGAGGCGCAACAGCGCGATCGCGGCGGGACCGTTCGCGGGAGCGTTGAAGTAGTCCGAGCCGATGCGCCAGGGCAGGCCGCCGCCGACCTCCGGCTGCCAGCCGTCGTGCAGCTGCTTCTCCAGCGCGACCAGTGCACTGCGCACGTCGGCGCCCTGGGTGCGCTCGGCGCGTTCCAGCGCGATGGCCAGCCAGGCCATGTCGTCGTAGTAGCGGTTGGTCCAGCCGGTGATGTTGCGGATGCGGTGCGAGCGCGCCAGCGCGGCGATTCGCCTGCGGCGCAGCGGAGTCGGCGCCCGGTTCGCGGCGTCGGTGGCGCACTCGATCAGATGCGCCTGCCACCAGTAGTGCCACGCGCCGAAGATTCGCTCGCGCTTGGTCGCCGGCCAGCCGACCACACCGAGTTCGGTGCCTGGGAGCGCCCACAGCGCGCGCAGATGCCGGGAGATGATCGATGATTCGGCCATATCGGCCCGTTCGGACCACAGCGTCGCCGGCGCGACGGCCTCCCGGCCCGCCGGTGCCCGGCCGGTCGGCGGACGCGGTGCCGCGGAGCCCGTCTCGGCGTGCTCCACGCTCGGCACCTCGATATCGTCGCTCCGCGAGGTCATGGGTCAATGGTGCCAGGCCAGAACGCATTTATGCGCCCGATTTGTTACGAAAGCGATGTGCAATCGTGCCGGTGGGCTTCCGGGGGCGAAGATCGCCAGCTCAGACGATCGAGCGCGGGTCCGGCGCTCACCATGCGTTCGCCGGATCGGCGTGTTGCCGGATCCAGGCGTGCATGGCGATTCCGGCGGCCACGCCCGCGTTGATGCTGCGGGTCGAGCCGAACTGCGCGATCGACACCGTCATCACGGCGGCCTGCTTGGCGTGGTCGGTGACACCGGGGCCTTCCTGGCCGAACAGCAGCAGGCACGCGCGCGGCAGCGTGACCGTCTCCAGCGGCACCGAACCCGGCACGTTGTCGACGGCGACCACGGTCAGGCCCGCGCGCTCGCTGAACGCCAGCAGTTCGCCGATGTCGGCGTGGTGGCGGATGTGCTGGTAGCGATCGGTGACCATGGCGCCCCGGCGATTCCAGCGCCGACGCCCGACGATGTGCACGGCCGCGGCGGCGAAGGCGTTCGCCGTCCGGACCACCGTGCCGATGTTCGCGTCGTGCCCGAAATTCTCGATCGCGACGTGGAACGGGTGCCTGCGCCGGTCGATGTCGGCCACGATGGCCTCGCGGCTCCAGTAGCGGTAGGCGTCGACCACGTTGCGGCGGTCGCCACCGGCCAGCAGTTCGGGATCGAGGCGCGGATCATCCGGCGGCGGCTCGGCGTGCTCGCTCGCCCACGGACCGACGCCGTTGGGGTGCTCGCCCCACTCCGTCGGGCCGGGTAGGTCCTGCTCCGCCGCGTCCGGCGCTGGGTGACTCACCCCCACGATGCTAATTCCGGGCACCGCGCCCGTTACGCGTGGCTCAGTAGCCGGACGAGCTCCCCGCGAACACGCCGACCAGGGCGAGCACCAACATCAACAGCAGGAACAGCAGGCTCACGCACAGCAACCCGGTCGCGATGATGCCGCAGATGTATCCCGCGTTGACATTCCCCCGGCCACCGATGGTTCCACCGGACGCGTCGATCTCGTTGAGCGCCCGCTTGCCCATCACCCACGCGAAAGGTCCGATGAACTGACACAGCACGAGGCTCAGGATGCCCAGGATCAAGATCGTGGTGGATTGCGGGTGGTCCGGTGCTCCGTAGGCCCCATAGGCTGGATAGCCGTACGGCGGCGGCTGCGGCGGGTAGCTCATCAGCAGGATCGTAGTAGGTGTGGCTGCCTACACCACTTTTTCGCGGTCGGCTCCATCGACCCCCGGAATCGCCGCGACCACCATGGATTCCATGACCGAGACACACACCGAACCGACCCTCGTGCTCGACGCGCCGGCCGGTGCGCCGGAACCGGAAGAGCATGTCCTTCGAGCGGTCCTGCTCGCACCCGTGCGCGCCCGGTTCTGGAAGGAACTCGTCTACGTTCTCACCGTTTTCGTGCTGGGCTGCCTGGCCGTCGCCTACCTGTTCCTCGGCTTCGGCGGCGGGCTGTATCTCGCGATCACCGTCATCGGCCTGCCAGTGCTGGCAGGCGTGCTGCTCGGCGGACGCCTGTGGGGCCGGATCTACCGCGCCCTGGCCAAAGATCTGCTCGGCATCGTCGTCGCGCCGCCCCCGCCGTTCGCACCCGCGTCCGGCCTGATCGGATTCTTCCGCAGCGCCTTCACCGATCGGGCGGCATGGCGAGCGGCATTGTTCTTGCTCGCGCAGGCGGTGCTCGGCGTCGCGGTGGGTTACCTGGTGCTCGTCGCGGTGGCGATGACCATGTTCACCGCGCTCTCCCCGATCCCATGGGCGCTGATCCACCCGACGAATGTCGACCAGAACGGTGTCGAACACCGGTCGATGGTCCAGTTCGGCGATCTCTACCTCGACAGCTGGCCGAAAGTGCTGGCGTTCGCGCTGGTGGGCGTGCTCGGCTGCCTGGCGCTGCCCTGGCTGCTGCGCGGCGTCTGCTGGTTGCACGGGCTGTTGACCATCGCGCTGCTCGGCGCGACGACTCGCGATCGCCGCGTGACCGAGTTGCAGGAGAGCAGGCGGACCGCCGTCGAGGACTCCGCGGCCACGCTGCGCAGACTGGAACGCGACCTGCACGACGGCACCCAGGCCAGACTGGTCACCATCGCGATGGCGCTGGGCCGTGCGGAGGATCGGCTGGCCGCGGGCGGCGATCCCAGCGACCTCATCGCCGAGGCGCGTGCGGGTTCCAAGGAGGCGCTGACCGAACTGCGCGAACTGGTGCGCGGAATCCACCCACCCGCACTGGAATTGGGGCTCGGACCGGCGCTGGAGACGCTGGCTGCGCGCTGCTCGGTGCCGGTGGAGCTGCGGGTGCGTCTGCCCGAACGGCCCACTCCGGCCATCGAAGCGATCGCGTATTTCTCGGTGGCCGAATTGCTGACGAACGTGGTGCGGCACGCGCGGGCCACCAGCGCGTGGGTCTCGGCGCTGCCGGGTGACGGCGGGACGATCGCGGTAACGGTGCGGGACAACGGCATCGGCGGCGTGATGACGCCCGTCGACGGCGCGCTCGGCGCGGGCAGTGGGTTGTCCGGCCTCGCGGCGCGGGCCCGCACCGTGGACGGGACGCTGACCGTGCACAGCCCGGCCGGTGGGCCGACGGTGGTGACGATTCTGCTGCCGCTGGCGGGGTCACGATGAGTGACGGACTACGCCTCGTGATCGCCGAGGACAGCGCCATCCTGCGCGACGGGCTCGCCGGGCTGCTGACCGAACGCGGCCACGAGGTGGTCGCCATGGTCGGCGACGCGACCACTCTCGCCGACGTGGTCGGGACACACAATCCCGATGTCGTCGTAGTGGACGTGCGGATGCCGCCCAGCTACACCGACGAGGGGCTGCTGGCCGCCATCGAATTGCGCCGCAAATACCCGATGACCGGCGTACTGGTGTTCTCCCAGTGGGTCGAGACCCGCTATGCCACGGAATTGCTGGCCGGTGGCGCGAGCGGCGTCGGCTATCTGCTCAAGGACCGGGTCGCCGACGTCCGTGACTTCGTGGACGCGCTGCACCGCGTGGCCACCGGAGGAACCGCGCTCGATCCGGAGGTGGTGAGTCAATTGATGGGCGCCTCACGTCAGCAGGATGCGCTGGCCCGCCTCACCCCGCGCGAACGCGAGGTGCTCGAGCTGATGGCCCAAGGCCTGTCCAACAGCGCCATCGCCGCCGCGCTGACCGTCACCGAACGCGCGGTGGAAAAGCACATCGGCAACATCTTCCTCAAGCTCGACCTACCGCCCTCCGACACCCACCACCGCCGCGTCCTGGCGGTATTGCGACTCAAGGGCTGACGGCGCTGTGGTTTGTCGGCACGTTATGCCAGACTGGCCCCAACGCGGTATCCGTGCGGGGAGGGGAGGAAGCGATGACCGTCGACGTGAACTGGCCTGATCATCTGCTGACCCTGGAGGACTGGATTGCGCTGCCGGAGGACAGCAGCCGAAATTACGAGCTTGTCGAGGGGGTTCTGGTCGTGTCACCGAAGCCGGTGTCGCAACATCAGCGCGCTGTCTTGCGGCTGGGCCCGCAGTTGGAACCGCAACTACCCGACACCCACGGCGTGCTGGGTGATACCGAAGTGGTGATCGACGCAGGCTCGGTGCCGACCATCCGAGTTCCGAACATTCTCGTGGTACCCGAAGCTGGTATCGAGGCCAACCTGCCGCGCTACGACGCGGCCGACGTGCTGCTCGCCGTGGAGATTCTGTCGCCCGGTTCACGACGTACCGATCGAGTGACGAAATTCTTCGAGTATGCCGAGGCGGGTATCGAGTACTACTGGCTGATCGACCTCGACAAACCCACAAGCCTTTCCGCCTACCACCTCATCGGCCGCAACTACGAACTCGTCGCCGAACAATCCGGCACCGTGACAGTCGACATTGCCGGAACCCCGATCACAATCGACCTCCCCGCGCTGACCAGCGGCCGAGCGGGCCGATAGCGCTTTCCACCGCCCGTTCCGGGCCTATCCTGGAGGTCTGGCACTCGGGGTGGAGGCTGGTATGGATCACGAGCGGATACTGCGCACGGTGCTCGGGGTGACCGCCGGGTATCTGATCCTGCTGGCGCTGTGGTTGGGCTGGGTGGTGCATCGGACGCCGCCGGGGACGGTGCCGTATCAGATCGTGGCGTTGGTCGGGTTGTTCGGTTCGTGCGTCGGCATCGGGATGATGCTCGCCGGACGGCCGTCCAAGGCGGATCGCCGCTTGTGGCGGCACGGGCTGGAAGGCTGGGCGACCGTCGAGGGCGTGCACCCGCTCGAGCGCACCGACCATTACACGGAGCTCACCGAACTGGATCTGGAACTGACCGTGCCGGGCTCCGAGAGTTACCGTGGCACTGTGGTTTTCGACGCCGCCCCGGCCGACAAACCCCGGCTCGCGGTCGGCGAGATCCTTTCGATCCGCGTCGACCCGGCGAACCGGGATCGCATCATTCTGGTGCTGTGAGCACCGGCTTCACGTGCGCTTTCGGATCGGCGAGCAGGTACTGCGCGGCCGCGTAGGTCGCCAGGATCACGCCTTCGGCCACCCGCCGAGTCCGCTCGCCGCGCGCGAACAACCGCCGCAGCACGATCAGCCCGTCCGAGACGGTGAACAGCAACGCTCCGAGGCCGAGGCGGCTACGCGGATCGGTGCCGGGAATATTCACTCCCGCAACGTTTTTCGTGGCGGGCGCCAGCGTCGGGTCCGACGCGAGCACGGCCGCGGTACCCAACGTGACGCCGTACGCGGTCAGCAGCGCGGCCACCGAAGGGGCCTTCTTCCGCAGCAACCCGGCCGCACCCAGCCAGGCGGCCACCCGTGGTACGGCCACCCCGGCGGTGGGCCTGCCACCCATCCGCCACCACAGCGTGGAGTATCCGGCCTGCATCACCGCGAACGACGAGGCGCCCGCGATGAGCCTGCGGTCGTCGTCCGGATCGATCAGCAGGATGTCGCCGACCGTGGCCGCGCCCAGCGACCCGATCAGCACCGTGCGCTCGGTGGACGGCAGCTCTCTGCCTTCGGTGGCCACGTCCGCCGCGAGCAGCGGCATCAGCAGCGGCTTCGCGATCCACTGCGCCTTCTCGCGCCCGGTGACGGCGCCGTAGACCGTGAGCGCCGCCGCCGCGAGATATCCGGCTCGAAACGGCCGCATGGTCAGAAGCTCGGCTCGGTGGGCGCGGGCGGCAGCGTGACGACTTGTCCCGCGTAACTCAGCCCCGCGCCGAAGCCGAGCAGCAACGCCGTCTGCCCGCCCTTGGCCTTGCCGGTGACCAGCATTTCCTCGATCGCGAGCGGAATGGACGCGGCGGAGGTGTTTCCGGTGTTCTCGATGTCGTTGGCCATCGGGATCTCGTCGGCCAGCCCGAGATTCTTCTTCATCAGCTCGTTGATCCGGGCGTTGGCCTGATGCGGGACGAAGACCTCGATGTCCTCCTTCGCCACGCCGGAGACCTCGAGCGCGGTGGACAGCGCACGCGGCAGGGTGACCGCGGCCCAGCGGAAGACGCGGGGGCCCTCCATCCGCAGTGACATCCGGCCGACCGGATCCACCGCCGGGTCGAGCCCCTGCATGGCCTGAGCGCGCTGCATGTACTCGAGGAAATCGATGTCCTGCATGATCGCGGCGGCGTTCTCGCCGTCGCTGCCCCACACGGTCGGCGAGATGCCGTTCTCGTCGCTGGGGCCGACCACGACCGCGCCCGCGCCGTCACCGAAGATCATCGCGGTGCCGCGGTCGGTGGGGTCGAGTCCGACGGTCATCGTCTCGGCGCCGATGAGCAGGACGTACTCGGCGGAACCGGATCGGATCATGTCGGCGGCCACGCCGAGGCCGTATCCGAAGCCGCCGCAGCCGGAGGTCAGGTCGAAGGCGGGGACGCCGTTCATGCCGATGTCATAGGCCACCTGCGGGGCGCCGTGCGGGGTGAGGGTCAGCCAGCTGGAGGTGGCCAGGATCACGGCGCCGATCTTCGACCGGTCGACGCCGCTGTTGACGATCGCGCGCTCGCCCGCCGCCGCCGCGATCGACCGGAGCGTCTCGTCACCGCTGATCCAGCGCCGGTTGCGGACGCCGGTGCGCTCGAAGATCCACTCGTCGGTGGAATCCAGGACCTCGCAGACCTCCGCGTTGCTGACCAGGCGTTTGGGTCGGTAAGCGCCGATTCCGAGCATGGCGACGTTCTCGCGGCTCCTGTTGACTGCAATGCTCACCACTGGAGACTCACACGACCCTTCACCTTCGAAGACTTACACCTCGTCCAGGCTATCCCAGGGCGAGATCCTTCAAGCCGAGGATCGACCGGTACTCCAAACCTTCCGCGGCAATCACCTGGTCGGCGCCGGTTTCCCGGTCGACGACGGTGGCGACGCCGACCACGGTAGCGCCCGCAGCGCGCAACGCGCGCACCGCGGTCAGGGGCGAATTGCCGGTCGTGGTGGTGTCCTCGACGACCAGCACCCGCTTGCCCACGACATCGGGGCCTTCGATCTGGCGCTGCATGCCGTGCGACTTCGCGGCCTTGCGCACCACGAAGGCGTCGATCGGGCGGCCGGGCGCGTGCAGCACGGCCAGCGCCACCGGGTCGGCGCCCATGGTCAGGCCGCCGACGGCGTCGAAGTCCCAGTCCGCGACGAGTTCGCGCAGCAGCTTGCCGATCAGCGGGCCCGCGCCGTGGTGCAGCGTCGCGCGGCGCAGGTCGACGTAGTAGTCGGCCTCTTTGCCCGAGGACAGGGTCACCCGGCCGTGCACGACGGCGAGCTCGCGTACCAGCGCGGCCAGCCGGTCCCTGTCGTTGGTAATCACGTCGATCATGTCAAGTCCTTCCGCGTGCGTTGAACAGCCCGCGATTGAGCCGGGCCCCCAGGGTTCGCGGGATCATTCCGGCGACGGTGGTGAGCGCTTTGTACTGCACACCGGGCACGCTGAGCACCCGGCCCTTCTCCAGATCACGCAGTGAGCCGGCGACTACCTGGTCGACGCTCAGCCACAACGCTTTCGGCAGCGAGGGCATCTCGATGCCTGCCCGCTGGTGGAATTCCGTGCGGACGAATCCCGGGCACAGGGCTTGGACCCGGACTCCGGTCCCGGCCAATCCGCCTGCCAACCCTTCCGTGAAGGATACGACGTATGCCTTGGACGCCGAGTACGTCGACCCTCGTCCGGGAATCAGGCCCGCCACGCTGGCCACGTTGACGACACAGCCGTTGGCCGCCGCGATCATCGGCGGCAGCGCGGCCCTGGTGAGCCGCACCACAGAGGTGACGTTGACGTCCAATTGCGCCTGCAACTGCTCGGGCGGCAATGTCCAGAACTCCCCTGACCGCGCGAAACCGGCGTTGTTCACCAGGAATTCGACGCCGTCGGCCAGCCGCGCCGCGACCCGCTCGCGATCCTCGGCCCCGGCCAGGTCGGCGACGAGCAGCTCCGAGCGGGTACCGAAGCGGTGTTCCATCTCGGTCGCGAGGGCGGTGAGCCGCTGCTCGTCCCTGGCGGCCAGCACCAAGTCGTAGCCGAGGGAGGCCAGCCGGGTCGCGTAACCGCGGCCGATACCCGAGGTCGGTCCGGTGATCAAAGCCACCGGGCGGGTGGCGCCGGGCAGCCGGGGATGCTCGGTCATGACGGCGCGATCGATCGCAGTCGCTCGCGTCCGACCGCGGTGGGCGCGCGGCCGGTCACTTCGGCACGGGTCCCTGGTAGGGGCGGAAGCCGGGATGGAACGGTCCACCGGGCGGGTCGGCGGGCCGCTGCCGCGACTCGGAGTCGGTCCGGCCCTCGGCGCGCTCGTCGCGTTCCTCATGTGGCCGGGGTTTCTCGTCCTCGCGCACGCGGGCGCGGGTGTTCGGCACGACGGCCAGCGACGGGCGGCGCGCCGGTTCCGATCCCCGCTCCTCGGCTCGCTCGCCGGCGTGGGAGTCGTCATCGGACCGCTCGTCGCCCTCGGCGTCGGGGCGTGGACGGTCGCCCGCGTCGTCCTCGGGGCCCCGGACGTTCTCGCCCCGCTGACGCTCGCGAGGCCGGGATCGGACCGGCTCGGGTCCGTCGTCGAAGTGCGGCTCGCTGACCGGCGGCAGCACGTGCAGCAGGCCGGACAGGCGCAGCACCGCGTCGATCGCGGCTTCCCAGTCCTTCGGGGTGGTGCCGACCAGCAGCATGCCCAGCGTCCAGTTGCCCTCGCTCCAGAGCATCTGTACGGAGTCCGGAAGATTCTCGATGAACGCGACCATGCGCTGATCGACCGCGTGCCTGGCGATTTCGGGGTTGGTCGCGAACACCACGCGATCACCGATGGCGCCGAGCAGTTCCAGATCGTGGTCCTTGGGCGGCGCGGCCGTCTTCAGCCGCATGTCCACGTCGATGTCCGAACCGATCTGGCGGCGGACCGCGACCAGGGTCGCGGAGTCCTCCAAGTCGAACAGCACGAACTTCTCGCCCTTGCGGATGCCGGAGACCACGTCGACCGCGGAGAGATAGCCCAGTTTGGTCAGCGCGCCTCGCCGCCACGTGGACGGCAGCGCGGGTTCCACGGACACATAGGTATAGCCCTGCGACTTCGCCCACACCTGTCGCGCGTGACCGGTCCGCTGACGCTGGAGCCGATCGAAATACAGCAGCACGATCGCACCCACGAGCGCGATCGCCGCCAACCCGAACCACATTGCCGTCATCGACGCCTAGCCTAATGGTCCCGGCCGGACATGGTCCGTCATTACCCCCGGCGCTTCGCGCGGTCCGCGCCCGGCGCGGCTCATCGTCCGCCGCCGGGCAGCGAGGTACCGATGATGACCTTCGCCTGGATCGATCCGTCCGCGGCCTTGTCGCCCTGGATCAGCACCAGCTCACCGGTGGCGAGATCGGATACTTTCGTGCCCGACAAGGCGATCACCTGCGTCTTGGCGTCCGTGCGCACCGTGATGGTGTTGCCCATCACCGAACTCACCGTCAGGGTGCCCCCGTCGTTGGCGGTGATGGTGCCCATGGTCGCGCCGAGCCCGTCGGCATCGCCGAGGCCGGGCACGCTGGGCAACCCGCTCGGGGGGGTCGGCTGGGCGTTCCTGGTGCCCGGCGCCGGTCTCGTGGTGACGCGCGTCGTCGGTGCCGCCGCGGTGTCGGCCGAGCCGGAATCGCTTGCGCCCAGCAGCACGCCCGAGACCACCCCGATCGCACCGATCAGCAACACGACGCCGACGCCGAGGGCGATCCACAGACCGGTGTTGCGGCGCGGCGGCTGCGGTGGTGGCCCCTGCGGCACTCCCCCAGCGGGCGGCATCGCGCCGCCGGGCGGCCCCGCCGCACCCGGGGCGGTGTCCGGATAGGCGGCCCACTGGGCGTCGTAGGCCGGGAACTCGCGCGTCGCGTTCGTCGCGGGTGGGCCCCAGGATCCGTATTGCTCCGTCGGGGGATATTCCGACGGAGCACCGGCGCCGTACGCGTCGGGGTACGCCGTGGTGTGCGCCGGGCCCCCATAGCCGGACTTGCCCGGCGGACCCAGGTGTTCGGTCGGTGCATCCTCCGGCCGCTGTCCCCAGGGATCGTTCGGGTTGGTCATGGCTTCCAGGGTAAGCGGCCCCGCACGCGCGAGGCCGCTTGCTCGCTCATCACCTTCCGACGATCAGGCCGTCCCCGTCGGGGCTGACAGTCACCTTGACGCTGTCGCCGTCGGTGACCTCGCCCGCGAGCAACTCCTTGGCGAGGGAATCGCCGATGGCCTGCTGGATCAGCCTGCGCAACGGACGAGCGCCATAGGAGGGGTCGTAACCACGCACTGCGAGCCAGAACCGCGCCGAATCGCTGACCTCCAGCTTCAGCCTGCGCTGCGCCAGGCGCTTCTGCAGCTGATCGAGCTGGATGTCGACGATCTGCTCCAACTGCTCCTCGTCGAGCGCGTGGAACATGACCACGTCGTCGAGGCGGTTGAGGAACTCCGGCTTGAAGGCCGAACGCACCGCGTTCATGACGAACTCCTGGTCACCACCCGCACCCAGGTTCGAGGTGAGGATGAGGATGGTGTTGCGGAAGTCCACCGTGCGGCCTTGGCCGTCGGTGAGCCTGCCCTCGTCGAGCACCTGGAGCAGGATGTCGAACACGTCCGGGTGCGCCTTCTCGATCTCGTCGAACAGCACCACCGTGTAGGGCCTGCGCCGCACCGCCTCGGTGAGCTGGCCGCCCTGGTCGTAACCGACGTAGCCGGGCGGGGCGCCGACCAGCCGGGCCACCGAGTGCTTCTCGCTGTACTCGCTCATGTCGATGCGGACCATGGCGCGCTCGTCGTCGAACAGGAAGTCCGCCAACGCTTTCGCCAGCTCCGTCTTGCCGACGCCGGTCGGGCCGACGAACATGAACGAGCCGGTGGGGCGATTCGGATCGGCGACACCCGCGCGCGCCCGGCGCACCGCGTCGGACACCGCCTGCACCGCCTCGGTCTGACCGACCACGCGGCGACCCAGCTCCTCCTCCATGCGCAGCAGCTTCTGGGTCTCGCCTTCCAGCATCCGGCCCACCGGAATACCGGTCCACGAGGACACCACCTCGGCGATGTCGTCCGGCCCGACCTCCTCCTTGAGCATCACCTCGCCGTCGCCCGCGGTGGCAGAGGACTGCTCGGCCTGGGCGAGCTGCTTCTCCAACGCGGGTATCCGGCCGTAGCGCAGTTCGGCCGCCTTGCCCAGATCACCGTCGCGCTCGGCGCGTTCGGATTCGCCGCGCAGCGCTTCCAGTTCCTCCTTGAGCGTGCGCACCTGGTCGATCGCGTTCTTCTCGTTCTGCCACCGGGTGGTCAGCTGATTGAGCTTCTCCCGGTCGTCGGCGAGTTCGGCGCGCAGCTTCTCCAGCCGCTGCTTGGAGGCCTCGTCGGTCTCCTTGGCGAGGGCGACCTCCTCGATCTCCAGGCGGCGCACCGCGCGTTCCACCTCGTCGATCTCCACCGGGCGGGAGTCGATCTCCATGCGCAACCGCGAGGCCGACTCGTCGACCAGGTCGATCGCCTTGTCCGGCAGGAACCGGGAGGTGATGTAGCGGTCCGACAGCGTGGCCGCGGCGACCAGCGCGGAGTCGGTGATGCGCACGCCGTGGTGCACCTCGTAGCGATCCTTGATACCGCGCAGGATGCCGATGGTGTCCTCCACCGACGGCTCGCCGACCAGCACCTGCTGGAAGCGCCGCTCCAGGGCGGCGTCCTTCTCGATGTGCTGGCGGTATTCCTCCAGCGTGGTCGCGCCGACCAAGCGCAGCTCGCCGCGGGCCAGCATCGGCTTGATCATGTTGCCCGCGTCCATCGCCGATTCACCGGTGGCGCCCGCGCCGACGATGGTGTGCAGCTCGTCGATGAACGTGATGATCTGGCCCGCGCTGTTCTTGATGTCCTCCAGCACGGCCTTGAGCCGCTCCTCGAATTCGCCGCGGTACTTCGCGCCCGCGACCATCGCGCCGAGGTCGAGCGCCACAACGGACTTGCCGCGCAGCGACTCCGGGACGTCGCCCGCCACGATGCGCTGGGCGAGCCCCTCGACGATGGCCGTCTTGCCGACACCCGGCTCGCCGATCAGCACCGGGTTGTTCTTGGTACGACGGCTCAAAACCTGTACCACCCGGCGGATCTCGGTGTCCCGGCCGATGACCGGGTCGAGCTTGCCGTGGCGGGCGGCGTCGGTGAGGTCGGTGGAGTACTTCTCCAGCGCCTGATAGCTGCCCTCCGGATCGGGGCTGGTCACCCGGGCGCTGCCACGCACCGCGGTGAACGCCGCGCGCAGCGCGTCGGCGGTGGCGCCGTACTTGGTGAGCAGCATCGTGACATCGGAGTCGCCTTGGGCGAGACCGACCATCACGTGCTCGGTGGAGACGTATTCGTCACCGAGTTCGGTGGCCAGGCGCTGCGCCGCGGTGATCGCGGCGAGCGCCTCGCGGCCCAGCTGCGGTGTGGTGGTGGCGCCCGTCGCCTGCGGCAGCCGGTCCACGATGGCCTGTGCCTCGTTGCGCACGACCGCCGGATCCGTTCCGACGGCCTTCAGCAAGGGCGCGGCGATGCCGTCGGTCTGGTCCAGCAACGCCACCAGCAAGTGCGCCGGACGAATCTCCGGGTTGCCCGCGGCGGAGGCCGCCTGCAGGGCGGCGGTCAGTGCGGCCTGGGTCTTGGTGGTGGGATTGAACGAATCCACGGGTCACCTTCCTACTAGTCGAGTCGATTCGTACGGCGCCGAGCGTCTTCGCCCGGCCGAAGCCGTCGCTTCGTCCCGCTCCGCCTTCGGCTCGGCGCCGTTCCTACTCGACCAACGTCCAAAAGATTGAGTCTGTTCCGCTCAAGTTTCGAATTCTTCGCCGCGCCGCTCCGATGCCGCCGGATCGTGTCGAACGCTACGCCCCGGCACCGGCGAAAGCGACGCCCCGCGACACCGCCGATGCGATGATTCCGCACGTCGGCGACCTTCGGATGCCTACGATGACCTCGGCCGTCAGTTGTTGCAGCACTCTTCACCCCGACTCGAGGAGCGAATGGATGCGCGCGATCGTGGTACGGAAGTTCGGAGCGACGCCGGAACTGGCCGAGATGCCGATGCCCGAGCCGGGCCCCGGATCCGTGCGGGTCCAACTCCAGGCGGCCGGGGTGAATCCCTTCGACCGGAAGGTGGCCTCCGGCCTCCTGGAAGGCAAACTGCCGCACGACTTTCCGATGATCCTCGGAGTCGACGGGGCGGGCACGGTCGCCACGATCGGCGCGGGCGTCAGCCGGTTCGCCATCGGCGACCGGGTGGTCGGCAAGTTCCTCACACCGCCGGTGGGCCACGGCAGTTTCGCCGAGTACGCGGTGCTCCCGGAGGGCGGCACGCTGGTACCGATCCCGCCGGGCGTGACCACCGTCGCCGCCGCCGCGCTGCCGACGGCCGGGGTGACCGCGCAGGATCTCGTGGACGCCACCCACATCCAGCCGGGCCAGACCGTGCTGATCGTGGGCGCGACCGGCGGCGTCGGCTCCTTCTTGGTGCAGCTGGCCAATATCGCCGGCGCGCACGTCATCGCCACGGCACGCGGCGACTCCGCCGATCAGATGACCCGCTTGGGCGCGGCCGAGACGGTGGACTACACCGTGGGACCGGTGCGCGACCAGGTCGCCGCCGCGCATCCGGAAGGCATCGACGTCCTGTTCGATCTGGTGAGCCCGCCCGAGGCGCTGGCGGAGCTGACCACGCTGGTCCGCGACGGCGGCACGGTCTACTCCACCACCTTCGCCGCCGACGAGGACGCGTTGCGCGCACGGTCGCTGAAAGGGGGCAACATCGAATCCAAGGGGAAAGCGCCGGAGCTGGCCCGGCTGATCCAGCGCGTCGCCGCCGGTGACGTGGTCGTGCCGATCGACGCGACCGTGCCGCTCGCGGAGGGACCCGCGGTCATCGGAGCGCCCGGCGCACGCGGCAAGACCGTGCTCGCCATCTGAGCGATACCGACCCGCACGCCGGGTCGGCGTCCCGCGAGACCACCAGGAGGTGTGTGACGAGGACTCGACCGCCTCAATTCGGTCTGTTCCTGATCCCGGAGGCCGACGACTTCCGCAGGCTCGCCGAGCCGAGCGTGTACGCCGACGTATCCGGGCTCGACCTGATCGGGATCCAGGACCATCCCTACCAGCGCCGTTTCCTGGACACCTGGACGCTGATCACCGCTCTCGTCGCGCGCACCGAGCGGATCACCTTCTTCCCCGACGTGGCGAACCTGCCGCTGCGCCACCCCGCGCTGCTCGCGAAGTCGGTGGCCTCGCTCGACATCATCAGCGACGGCCGGATCCAGCTCGGTCTCGGCGCGGGCGCGTTCTGGGACGCCGTCGCCGGGATGGGCGGGCCGCGCCGAACCGGCGGCGAGGCGGTCCGCGCCCTGGCCGAGGCGATCGCGGTGATCCGCGCCTTGTGGAGCGACGAGCGATCGGTCCGAGTGCCCGGCGCTTACTATTCCCTGGCGGGCGCGCATCCCGGCCCCCGCCCGCGACACGAGCCCGGCATCTGGCTCGGTGCGCGCGGGCCGCGCATGCTCGAGCTCACCGGACGCGCCGCCGACGGCTGGGTGCCGTCCGCCGCGTGGGCGCCGCCGGAGTTCCTCGCCGAAGCGGGCGAGCGGATCGATGCCGCCGCCGCGGCGGCGGGCCGGGACCCGCTGACGGTGCGGCGGGTGCTGAACGTATCGGGGACCATCACCGCGGACGGGTCCGATCGCGGCTTCCTGGAGGGCCCGCCCCAGCGCTGGGTCGACGACCTGCTCGCCCTGCACCGTGACCAGCGGATCGACGGTTTCGTCTTCTGGCCGACCGAGGGGGAACCGGTCGAGCAGATCCGTCGTTATACCGAGCAGGTCGTGCCTGCGGTGCGTACCGGCGCCGGAACCTGACCGGCCGGAAACGGCATCCTCCGGTCCCGCATCGACGCGGAAATCCGGACCGGCCGGCCCACGGCGGCGGTACCCGACGGGTCAGCGGCATCCGCCGTTTGCCCACCGATTACCGTTTGCCCGGGTCGCACGGCACTCACGGGCGCGGCCGGACGCAGTCCGTCTCCAGCCCGGGCATGGCCGCAGCGAAGGCGAAGGTTCGCTTTATACCCACACGACCACGGCATTTTCGGGGATACTTGTCGGCGGGAGACCGCCGGTAACGGGTATGTCCCCGGGCAGAACTGAGGGAAAGGAAGCTCCACGTCGTGGATGCGCGTTCGGCTGCGCTGGTCCGCGCCAATTTTCGTTCGGTGATCGAGTCGCCGAATGGACCCGAGCGGTTGGTCAGTGCGTTCTACGGACATTTGTTCGCCGAGAACCCACGGTTGCGCGAATTGTTCCCACCCGCCATGGAGATGCAGGCCAAACGGATCGCCACGGCCATCCAGTACGTCCTCGATCACCTGGAGGACTGGGACCGCGCGCAGAAGTTCCTGGAGCAACTCGCTCGCGACCATCGCAAGTACGGCGTGGAGGCCGCGCACTACGACATAGCGGGCCGTGCGCTGCTGGCGGCGTTCCGCGTCTACAACGGCGCGGCGTGGAATCGGAGCCTGGAGGAGGGCTGGCGCGACATCACCATCCTGATCTCCGCGTCCATGGCCATCGGCGCCAACTCCGACAAGTCGCAGCCGGTGTGGGAGGCCACCGTGGTCGGCCATCGCCGCGTGCTGGAGGACCTGGCCATCGTGCGGCTGCAATCCGATGGGCCGGTGCCCTACCAGGCCGGGCAGTACGTGCCGGTCACCATTCCGCAGCGGCCGAAGATGTGGCGCTATTTCTCCCCCGCCATCCCGTCCAACCCGTACGGCGAGATCGAGTTCCACGTGCGCAAGATCCGCGGCGGCTGGGTGAGCCCCGCGATCGTCAACGAGACCAGGGTGGGCGACCGATGGCGGATCGCGGGCCCGCTCGGCGGACTGCACGTCGACCGGGACAGCGGCCGCGACGTGCTCATGATCGGCGCGGGCACCGGCATCGCCCCGCTGCGCGCCCAGCTGATCGAAATGGGTCAGCGCGGCATCAACCCGCGAGTGCACTTCTTCATCGGCGGCCGCTATCCGTGCGACCTGTACGACGTGGAGAACATGTGGCAGCTCTCGCAGAGCAACCCGTGGCTGACCATCGTTCCGGTGTGCGAGCAGAAGACCAACCCGTGGTGGTACCCGCATCCGCCGCAGGACGCACCGTACGGGATGCACCGGCGCCTGATCGGTAACCTTGGCGCCGTGGTCGCGAGCTTCGGCGCGTGGGAAGACCGGCAGATCCAGATCGCCGGCTCGGCCCGGATGATCGCGGACACCCGGCGCGCGCTCATCGCGGTCGGCACGCCGGAGCAGAACATCAGCTGCGACCCTGTGTAAGAAGGAGGCCCCGTTGGGGGATCCGAGCATGCTCGGCAATGGTCATCAGGCGCCGGAGTGGACTTCGACCGTGGTCGGCCATCATCGCCTGCGACACGATCTCGCGGTGATCCGCCTGATCGGGGAGTTCGTGCCGTTCGCCGCCGGACAGTCGGTCGAAGTGCGGGTGCCGCAGCATCCCGGCGTGCGCCGCAGGCTGTCCCCCGCGCTGCCGCCGTCCCTGGACGGCAAACTGGAGTTCCACGTGCGCACGGTGCCTGGCGGCTGGTGCAGCGCCGCGATCGTCGCCGACACCCAGCCGGGCGACGAGTGGCGGATCGGCGCTCCGGCAGGCGGGTTCTGGGTCGACCCCGACGGCGACGAGGTGGTGATGATCGCGGGCGGTACGGGATTGGCGCCCATGCGCGCTCAGATCCTCGAGCTGGCGCGCAAGCCGTCGCCGCCGCCCACCTACCTCTTCGTAGGGGGGCGTTCCCCCCGCGACCTGTACGCCTCGGACATGCTCTACCTGCTGGCCGCCGAATTGCCATGGCTCACGGTGATTCCGGTGGTGGAGAACCCGGAGGATCCGAGCTGGGTCGACGACTGGTACGAGCAGTCCCGCGTCGACATCGGCTTCGCACCCGACGACCTGCTCTACGGCACCCTCGCCGAAGTCCTCGGCTCCCACGGCGCCTTCCTCGAACACCAAGTACTCGTCTGCGGCTCCCCGGCCATGGTCCAAACCACGGTCGACCGCCTCCTCGAAACCGGAACTCCGCCGGAGCGAATCCAATTCGAGGGGCTCTGACCGAACCGTGAACCTGAGCCGAGTGAACTACTCGGCCAGGTCAATGGCACACCCTTGGAGCCGGGCCGCGAACACCCGGCGCCGCAGGCGCCGGACTAATACAACGGGTCGTGACGGATGTTCTTGGCCAGGGTTCCGGCTGCCATGAGGCGGAACTTGGTGGTCTGCACCATCGAGGGTGAACCGACGATCTGCAGGTCGCGGTCGGACCATGCGCCGAAACTGGCGACGACCTTGCCGATCTGGCCGGTGACGCGGGGTTCCAGGCCGGGCCAGGTGGTGCGCGGCTCCTCCGGTTCCGCGTACCACCAGGGGTTTTCGTCGTGCTCGCTCACCGGCGTGACCGTGAGCCAGCGGTTGGCCATCGCCAGCTTGCTCAGGGTCTCCAGGTCGTAGAGGTCGCAGGGATGGTGGCCGCCGACGAACAGATGCACCTTCGGATTGGACCGCCGCATCGCCATCGACATCAGCTGCGCGCGCAGCGGCGCGATCCCGGTGCCGCAGCCGACCATCAGCATCTTGCGTTTGGCGTTGCGCGGAACACCCAGGCCGCCGAGTGGCGAGCCGAGCAGCCATTGGTCGCCGACGACGGTCTGGCCGACGATGGCCGAGCTGACCCAGCCGCCGAGCACGCTGCGGACGTGGAACTCGATCTCACCGTTGGCATTCGCCGGTACGGCGGGCGAGAGATAGCGCCACATGCGCGGCCGCGACGGAACCTGCACGCTCAAGTACTGGCCCGCGGCGTAGCGCATCGGCTGATCCAGTTGCAGCCGGACGACGACCAGGTTGCGCAGCACCTCGCGGCGCTCGATCACCGTGCCGGTCCACACCGACGGCGTGGTCTCCTTCTCCGCCGCGCCGATCATGGTGTCGGAGATGATCTGCAGGCCCTCGTCCCAGGCGCGGTCCACCTCGTCGGTCCACATCTCGGTGCCGGCGAACACCTTCACGGCGTTCTTCAGCGCGGTGGCGACGGCGGCGTAGTGCGCGGGCTGCACGCCGTACTTGCGGTGATCCCTGCCGAGCTGGGCCAGGAAGGGCAGCAGCTTGTCGGGCTCCTCCAACCGGTCCAGCGCATAGGAGATCGCCTTGACCAGGCGGTCGCGCTGGGAGTCCATCGCGGCGGGAAAGAAATCGCGGACGTGCGGGTAGTCGGTGAACAAGATCGCGTAGAACGATCTCGCCAGTTTCTCCGGCCCCCCATCCTCCGCAGCAACCGCCTTGAACGTAGTTCTGATCAAAGCGACAGTGCGTGAATCCATTGGTCTCACAACCCCATTTCGCACTCGTTCACGAACCATGCCGACGAGTGAGGTGCTGCGGGCCACTCGACAGCAGCCGATGGCAAGGAGTGTAGGCGAGGTTTGCCAGCAACGGAATCTTTCGAAGGAACATACCGCGCTCAATTTCGTCTAAACGAGGATCCCCAGGGCGACACGCCAGAGAAACCGACTGTAAGACCAGGGATTCGGCACAAAATCAGTCGCGTGCACACCGAATTGGTAAGGCCCTCTTGCGGAATTACGTCCCGATTGGTCTGTTCTAGCGACTTCAGGGCAACATGGCGCCCACTCGAGGTAGATCGAATCGGGTAGGCCGAACCAGTTACGTAAACTGATCTATGGTGAAATGTCCAGTCGATGCGACAACGAAATATACGATGCCGCACCGCTTCCGCTGAACATGTTCTGGTTTATCTTCAGCAAATCTTTGTGACAATGCCCGCGCACGACGACGGCCCCGGCGCCGGATCGCGATGTGCGACCGAGGCCGGGGCCGTCGTCGTGCCGGTTATCGTCTGCGCTGACCGTCCTCACGACGGTGCCGCGGCTGCCAGACGACCAGCGCGGTACTGCGCTGCTGCGGAGCGAGATCCGGGCGGTACGCCGCCCGCGTCCGCTCCAGCTCGGCCGACAGTTCCGCGACCTGCTGGCGCAGTTCCTCCACCTGATTGGTCAGTTCGATGATGCGCTTGATGCCCGCCAGGTTGACGCCCTCGTCCTGGGAAAGCCGCTGCACCTCGCGCAGCAGCTCCACGTCCCGGGCCGAGTAGCGCCGACCACCGCCCGAAGTACGTTGCGGCGTGACCAGTCCCAGACGGTCATACGTGCGCAGCGTCTGCGCGTGCATGCCGGCCAGCTGGGCCGCGACCGAGATCATGAAGAACTCGGCCCGCGACCCGCCGGACGCGTTCTTCGGTTCGGAGGACATCACGCACCTGCCCATCCCGCACGTGGGTCGAATCCGCCGGCCCGTTCCGCCTCCTGGTAGCGCTTCAGCGCCTCGACGGCGTCGTTGTCCAGCTTCTGCGGAATCGCGACCTTCACCGTCACCAGTAGGTCGCCCGCGCCGCCGCCGCGCTTGGGCACGCCACGGCCGCGTACCCGCAAGGTGCGGCCGTCGGCGGTACCCGGAGGCACCTTGACGCCGACCCGGCCATCCAGAGTGGGTACCGAAACCGTTGTACCGAGGACCAATTCGCTGTAACTGACCGGCAGTACCAGGGTCAGGTCGTCGCCGTTGCGGCCGAAGACCTTGTCCTGGCTGACGTGGACGGTGACATACAGGTCGCCCGAGGGCGCCCCGCGCAGTCCCGCCTCGCCCTGACCGGCCAGCCGGATCCGTTGACCGTCACCGACTCCGG
This sequence comes from Nocardia sp. NPDC004260, assembly GCF_053603155.1. Lineage (NCBI taxonomy): Bacteria > Bacillati > Actinomycetota > Actinomycetes > Mycobacteriales > Nocardiaceae > Nocardia > Nocardia sp. NPDC004260. The sequence goes on from NZ_JBSGEZ010000006.1 coordinate 69,680, forward strand.
GAGGAATCCGCACCGTGATGGTGCGCGTGCGGTTCTGGATGCCGCTGCCCTGGCAGTCGAGGCACGGGTCGTCGATGATCGACCCGCTGCCCCGGCACTCGTCGCACGGCTCGCTGAAGCCGAACGCGCCCTGGTTGCGGCTGACGATGCCGGTCCCGTTGCAGATCGGGCAGACTCGCGGACTCGTGCCCGGTTTGGCGCCGCTGCCGTGACACGTCGTGCACGGCGAGGGGCTGGTCATCCGCAGCGGGACCGTGACGCCCTGGGCCGCTTCCCGGAAACCGAGCGTCGTCTCGGTCTCCACGTCGGCCCCGCGCCTGGGGCGGCTCGCCGACCGCGTGCCGCCCCGGTTGAACAGACCGCCGAGCAGGTCGCCGAGGCCACCGTCGGCGGCACCGGCGGCGCCGCCGAAGATGTCCCCGAGGTTGAACTCCTGCGAGAAGCCACCACCGGTGCCGCCGCCGAAGCCACCGCGACCGTAGCCGCCACCCGCGAAGAGCTTGCGGGTGTCGTCGTACTCCTTGCGCTTGGCCGGATCCGACAGCACGGCGTGCGCCTCGCTGACGGCCTTGAACCGCTCCTCGGCTTTGGTGTCACCGTGGTTGGCGTCCGGATGCAAGTCCCTGGCGAGCTTGCGATAGGCCTTCTTGATCTCGTCCTGCGAGGCGCCGGAGGAAATACCCAGCTCCTTGTAGAAGTCCTTTTCGATCCACTCCCGTTGGCTCACCGAGCATCTCCTCCTCTCGCGTCCTTATTGATCGTTCGCGCCGGCATCAACATCCGATGCCTCTTCAGTAGGTTGAACAGCGTTTTCCGTCAGATCGGCTACGCCGTCGGTTACCCCGACGAGCGCGTGCCGAAGCACCCTATCGCCGAAGCGATAGCCTTTGCGCATCACAATGCCGATCACCGGGTCGTGGCCGGAGCCCTCGTGCTGCACGGCCTCGTGCAGGGTCGGGTCGAAAGGCTCGCCCTCCGAACCGAACTCCTCGAGGCCCTGCTTGAGCAGCGCGGCCGACAGCTTGTCGGCCACCGACCGCAGCGGGCCCGATTCCAGGTCACCGTGCGCCCGCGCGCGGTCGAGATCGTCGAGCACGCCGAGCAACTCGGTGACCACCGACGCCTTGGCGTTGTCGATGACGGCCTTGCGGTCGCGCTCGACCCGGCGCCGGTAGTTGGCGTACTCGGCGGTCAGTCGCTGCAGGTCGGCGGTGCGCTCGGCGAGCTCGCCGCTGATGGTGTCGGCGAGGACGTCGTCGTTGTCGATGTCCACGCCCTCGCTCACCTGCGGGGCCGCGGCGCCGTTGTCCGCGGCCTGCTGCCTGACTTCACCGGTCTCAGGATCGATCTTCCGGTTGTCGACGAAGGTGATCGGCTCCTTCTCGGAGTTGCCCTCGGTCACTTCTTCTCCGTGTCGACCGGCTCGTCCACGACCTCGGCGTCCACGACCTGGTCATCCGACGCGGCGCTGGTCGCGCCGTCGCCCTGTGCGGCGGCGTCCGCGGCGGAGGCCTCGTAGATGGCCTGGCCGAGCGCCTGCGACTCGGTCGCCAGCTTCTCGACGGCCGCCTTGACCGCGGCGATGTCGGTGCCCTTCAGAGCCTCGTTCGCCTCGGCGATGGCCGCCTCGACCTTGGTCTTGACGTCCGCGGGGACCTTGTCCTCGTTCTCCTTGATGAACTTCTCGGTCTGGTGGACCAGCGACTCGGCCTGGTTGCGGGTCTCCGCCTCCTCGCGACGCGCCTTGTCCTCGGCCGCGTGCGCCTCGGCGTCCTTGACCATCCGATCGATCTCCTCCTTGGACAGGCCGGAGCCGTCCTGGATCTTGATCGTGTTCTCCTTGCCGGTGCCCTTGTCCTTCGCGGTGACGTGCACGATGCCGTTGGCGTCGATGTCGAAGGTGACCTCGATCTGCGGCACGCCGCGCGGGGCGGGCGGGATGCCGGTCAGCTCGAAGGAGCCGAGCAGCTTGTTGTGCGAGGCGATCTCGCGCTCACCCTGGAACACCTGGATCTGCACCGACGGCTGGTTGTCGTCGGCCGTGGTGAAGGTCTCCGAGCGCTTGGTCGGGATGGTGGTGTTGCGCTCGATGAGCTTGGTCATCACGCCGCCCTTGGTCTCGATGCCCAGCGACAGCGGGGTCACGTCGAGCAGCAGGACGTCCTTGACCTCACCCTTGAGCACACCGGCCTGCAGGGCGGCGCCGACGGCGACGACCTCGTCCGGGTTCACGCCCTTGTTGGGCTCCTTGCCACCGGTCAGCTCGCGCACCAGGTCGGTGACGGCGGGCATACGGGTGGAACCGCCGACGAGCACCACGTGGTCGATGTCGGACACCTTGATGCCCGCGTCCTTGATCACGGACTGGAACGGCGCGCGGGTGCGGTCGAGCAGGTCCGAGGTGATCTTCTGGAACTCGGCGCGAGTCAGCTGCTCGTCGAGGAACAGCGGGTTCTTCTCCGCGTCGACGGTGATGTAGGGCAGGTTGATCGAGGTGCTCTGCGAGGAGCTCAGCTCGATCTTGGCCTTCTCGGCGGCCTCACGCAGCCGCTGCATGGCCATCTTGTCCTTGGTCAGGTCGATGCCCGAGCTGGCCTTGAACTTGTCGACCAGCCACTGCACGACCCGCTCGTCCCAGTCGTCACCACCGAGGTGGTTGTCGCCGGAGGTGGCACGGACCTCGACGACGCCCTCGCCGATTTCCAGCAGCGAGACGTCGAAGGTGCCGCCACCGAGGTCGAAGACCAGGATGGTCTGTTCCTTGTCGCCCTTGTCCAAGCCGTAGGCGAGCGCCGCGGCGGTGGGCTCGTTGACGATGCGCAGGACGTTCAGGCCCGCGATCTGGCCTGCTTCCTTCGTGGCCTGCCGCTGGGCGTCCTCGAAGTAGGCGGGCACGGTGATGACCGCGTCGGTGATCTCCTCACCGAGGTAGGACTCCGCGTCGCGCTTGAGCTTCATCAGCACACGCGCGCTGATCTCCTGCGGCGTGTACTTCTTGTCGTCGATGTCCACCGACCAGTCGGTGCCGATGTGCCGCTTGACCGAGCGAATGGTGCGGTCGACGTTGGTGACGGCCTGGTTCTTCGCCGGCTGGCCGACCAGTACCTCGCCGTTCTTCGCGAACGCGACGATCGACGGGGTGGTGCGCGATCCTTCCGAGTTGGCGACGACAACCGGTTCACCGCCTTCGAGAACGGCGACGACCGAGTTCGTGGTCCCGAGGTCGATTCCGACCGCACGAGCCATAGTGGTTCCTCCTAATTGACGTACCGATGTGTGTAGGTGCCGAGCGAAACCGCCCTTGGCGCCCGCTACGGGACGCCGCGAGACCTCGCCCCTAGCACCTCACGGAGCACGGCCCCAGCAACACTGAGCGTGGTCGGCTCAATCCTGCCTCGCAGGAGCCTCGGAGTCAACCGAAACTTGAGTCGTAGACACTCAATATTGTCGAAAGGCTCAACGGGCGACTCGCGCGTTTAATTCCCGGACGGTGACGCACATGCGTGCCTGCCACACACTTCCGGCGCGGCGAGGGAAGCCCCGAAGGGCAGGAGTTCAGCGGGAGAGTCCGGGATGAATGCCCGGTTCCAGCCCGTTCGCCGCCGCGAGCCGCTGCAACAGCCGCAACAAGGTGGCGCGGTCGGCCGCGTCGAATTCGCGCAGCAGGTCGGACTCGAGTCCATCGACGACACGTTGAGCCCGGGCCAGCAGATCATGCGCGGCGGGCAGCAGATAGACGGCGTGCGCCCGGCGGTCAGCCGGATGCTTGCGGCGCTCGACCAGGCCGCGCTTCTCCAGCTCGTCGACCAACCCGACCATCACGTTGCGGTGGATGCCCAGGGTCTCGCACAGCTGCTGCTGCGACTGGCCATCGTGCTCGCGCAGCACGCGCAGCGTGCCGAAATGCCTGGGACCGATACCGAGTGGGGCCAACCCGTCGCTGAAGCGGTACGCGGCGTGGAACCCGAGCTGGCCGAGGAGAAAGGCGACATGGTCGGAAAGCGGCGTCGGATCGGCTTCGGTCACGCCCCGATCGTAGCATTAACGCACCTTTTATGATTGCCATATTGATTGATAATCACTTGAGGTGCATAGTTTGGGAGTCGGTACTTCCCTTCCATTCGAAAGAGGCCCCTCATGGAACCCGACCGCACTACCCGTCCCCCTACCGATTCCCGCCGCTGGATCGCGTTCGCGGTCGTACTCGCCGCGGGATTCATGGACTTGCTCGACGTCACGATCGTCAATGTCGCTGTGCCGAGTATCCAGGCCGATCTGCACGCCGCGTACTCGCAGATCGAATGGATCGTCGCGGCCTACGTGCTCGCCTTCGCCGCCGTGCTGATCACCGGCGGCAGGCTCGGCGACATCTTCGGCCGCAAACGGATCTTCCTGATCGGCATGGCCGGCTTCACGCTCGCCTCGGCGGCCTGCGGCCTGAGCACGGATCCGGCCATGCTGATCGCCGCACGCTTCGTGCAGGGCGCGATGGCCGGGCTCATGGTGCCGCAGATCCTGGCGATCATCCGGGTCACCTTCGCCGAGCACGAGCGCGGGCGGGCCATCGCGCTCTACAGCGGCGTCGGCGGGTCCGCCTCCGCGGTCGGTCTCTCGCTCGGCGGCCTGCTGGTGCAGTGGGACCTGTTCGACCTGGTGTGGCGGCCGATCTTCCTGGTCAACGTCCCGGTGGGCATTCTCGCGTTCGGCGCGGCCGCGGCGGTGATGAAGGAGTCCCGCTCGCCCGCCGCGCCGCGCCTGGACGTGGTCGGCATGATCCTGGCCATCGGCGCGGTGCTCCTGCTCGTCTACCCGCTGGCCGAGGGGCGCAGACTCGACTGGCCCGCTTGGACATTCGTCATGATGGCCGCCTCCGCCGCGACCTGCGCGGTGTTCGTCGCCTATGAGCGGTACCGGGCGCGGACGGTCGGCTCACCCCTGGTCGACTTGACGCTGTTCCGGTCGCGGCCGTTCGCGATCGGGCTGGGCAGCTGGCTGCTGTTCTGGATCGGACTCGGCGGGTTCTTCCTGGTGTGGACGCTGTTCATGCAGGCAGGACTGGGCTGGACGCCGATGCGAGCCGGGCTGACCGCCGTGTTCTTCGCAGTCGGCGCGGGGATCGGCGCCGGAGTCTCGGTGAGCGTGCTCGCGCCGCGGTTCGGTAGGCGGGTGCTGATCGTCGGCGGCCTGGTCAACGCCGCGGGCTTCGGCCTCTACGGCTGGCTGGCCACCCACTACGGCGCGGAGATCGCTTCGTGGCAGATGGTCTTCCCGCTGATCGTCACCGGTGCCGGATTCGGCATGGTGGTCGCGCCGACCATCGACTTGCTGCTCGGCCAGGTGCCCGCGCGGGAAGCGGGCTCGGCGTCCGGTCTGCTCAATACCGGGCAGCAACTCGGCACGGCTCTGGGCGTCGCGCTCGTGGGCGTGGTGTTCTTCACCCAGCTCGACCACGATTCGGCACGCGGGGTCGACACGGTCGCGCCGGAGGTTCGCGCCGAACTCGCCGCGGTAGGCGTGCCCGAGCAGGCGCGGGAGGAGATCCTCGCGAACTTCCGCGCCTGCGTGCTGGATCGGTCCGCGCAGGTCGATCCGACCGTGGTGCCGGACAGCTGCCGGACCAGCGCGGAGCCGGGCTCCAGCGGCGTCGGTCAGGTGCTCACGACGGCGGGCATGCGGGCGAACGCGGTGAACTTCGCGAACACTTTCGAGCGCACCCTCTGGTACGGCATCGGCGTCCTGGCGCTGGTCTGCCTGGGCTTCCTCGCGCTGCCGCGCAGTGCCAAGCTCGAACACCACGACATCGAAATCGATGTGACGGACCCGGAACCGGTAGGTGTGTGAGCGAAATGGACCTTCTGATCATCGGCCGCAGCAGGAACACCGTGGACGCCGCCGTCCAGCGGGTCCGCGCCGCCGGGTTCTCCGCGCGCGGTGTCACCACCGACGACGAGGCGCTCGCGGCGCTCGACACCGGAGAGTTCGCCCATCTGCTGATCGGCGGCGGGGTGGAGAAGAGGTCGCGGCCCGCGCTGAAGGAGGTTGCCGGACGGCACAGTGTCGCTGTGCACGAAGCCCGGCGCCACGGCCGCGACGTCGCCGACTACCTCGAGCAGGAGGTGTACCCGCGGCTGCGCGGCGCTTGACGAAAGCGCAACCGAAAGCGCCTCGGCCCGTTGACCCTACGTCCGAGGCAGCCACAGGGGCGCCCTGCCGCAGTAGGGTGGCGGCGGGGCGTCCCGGCCGAGGCGCCCACCGTGCGCCGTCGATCCGAGGAGTCGCCATGAGGGCCGCCGTCGTCACCGCCGCCGAATTCGAGGTCACGGAACTGCCCACGCCCCGGCCCGGTGCGGGTCAACTGCTGATCGACGTGTCACGCTGCGGTATCTGCGGCTCGGATCTGCATGCCCGCACCCACGCCGACGAACTGGCCGACCTGGCCGTGGCCACGGGCTACGAGCACTTCATGCGTTCGGATCAGAGCGTGGTGCTCGGCCACGAATTCAGCGGCACGGTGGTCGATTACGGGCCGGACTGCCGGAAGAGGTGGAAGACGGGAACGCCGGTGGTATCCCTGCCGATCGTCCGGCACGGCAGGCAACCGCACTTGGTGGGACTGTCGACCGCGGCGCCCGGCGGCTACGCCGAACAGGTGGTGGTCCAGGAATCGATGACCATGCCGGTGCCCAACGGCTTGTCCGCCGAACACGCGGCGTTGACCGAGCCCATGGCCGTGGCCTGGCACGCCGTGCGCCGGGGCCGGGTGGGCAAAGGACAGACCGCGTTCGTCATCGGCTGCGGGCCGATCGGGCTCGCGGTGATCAGCATGCTGAAAGCCGCGGGCGTGCGCACCGTGGTGGCCAGCGACTTCTCGCCGCGCCGACGGGAACTGGCGACGGCGTGCGGCGCCGACGTCGTGGTCGATCCGGCGACCGAATCGCCCTGGACGGCCGCCCCGAAGAAGGGACGGATCAACGGCGTCACCGACATCCTCGGACTCGGATTCGACGCCATGGATCGCCTGCGGCGGGTACCGAACCTGCCGTGGTGGTACGTCTTCCGGCTGGCTCACACATTGAACGCGGGACCGGCCGGTCCGGTCATCTTCGAATGTGTCGGCGTACCGGGAATCATCGACCAGATCCTCACGGCCGCGCCGCCCCTCTCGCGTGTGGTGGTGGTCGGGGTCTGTATGGAGACCGACCGCTTCCATCCCGCCATGGCGATCAACAAGGAGATCGAACTGCGGTTCGTCCTCGGCTACGACCCCGGCGAGTTCCGCGACACCTTGCACATGCTCGCCGAGGGAAAGGTCGACCCGGGCCCCTTGATCACCGGGACCGTCGGACTGGACGGCGTCGCGGCCGCCTTCACCGCCCTCGGCAACCCGGAGCGGCACGCGAAGATCCTGATCGACCCGCGCGGTGCGGGCACCGCGCTGATCTGAGCGCGCTCGGTCAGGGCGCGGCGGCGAGAACCTCGTCGGCGATCTTCTCGTCCAGCGTCACCCGCACCAAGGCCGCGGCGAGATCCGCGGTGTGGTGGTTCGGCGCAAGACGGGCCAGCCGGTCGGGATCCTCCGGCAACCGGACGCGCTTGGCGCCGCGCAGGGCTCGCTCGTCGAAATGAGGCTGGACCCAGGGCCAGGTGTCCTGGACCTCGCGCAGGAAGATGTCGGCGCCGGTGGGGCCGATGCCGTCGAACTCCTGGAGCAGTTCGGCCGCGCGCCGCGGGTCGTCGTCCGCCTTCTTCGCCAGCTCGCGCAGATCGCCGTGGTACCGGTCGAGCACCCGCGTGGCGTTGTGGCCCAGCCTCGTCGCGGTGCTCTCGTCGTAGCGGCGATAGTTTCCCCGCCCCAACGCGTCGACCAGGTCCTGCCAGTCGGCGTCCGCCACCCGGTGCGGCGTCCGATAGCCGCTGCCGAGCAGCTCCCGGGTGGCCCCGATCGCGATCTCGGCGGAGATGCGGGCACTGAGCAGCTGGGAAAGCATGAGCAGCTGGAACAGTGCGGCCGGTTTGTCGTCGAGCGTGATACCCGCTTCCTCGGCATATCCCGTGCCCGCCCGGACGAGCAGTTCGTGTACGACGTCCTCTTGGCTCATCGCTACCTCCTCTCGCTACCAGGGCGCATACCCGGGCCCACGTCGACTACACCGCCCTACACGGCGTGGGTACGACATCCCCGCAGGTCACCGCGCCGCCGGGGCGGATCATTCCGGCAGCACGCTCAGGGTGCCCTCCGCGCTGCGAGCGGCGGTCAGGCAGGCCGTGGCGGTGAACTGGTCGGCGAGCGGGTGACGTGCCCGCGCGCGCCATTTCCGGACCGCGGCCATCGCTTGGGCCCGCTGCGCGGGGAGCGGTGCGTCGAACGGGAGGCCCAGGCGCAGATGGGGCGCGATCCCGGAGCCGCCGATGAGGCGGTGCAGTTCGGCGAGATCGTCCGCAGGCAGCGCCAGTTCGTCGGTGCGCAGGCGGCCGAGCAGGCGCAGCTCGGCGAAACCGTGCACATCCGCCAGCAGGGTGCGCACCCTGGGCAGCAGGCGATCGGCCGGGGTGCCTCGATAGGCGGTCAGCACCCTGGCCAGCGCGGTCAGCGCGGAATGCGCTTTGAGCTGATCGGCGCGCTGACCGAACTGCACGTCGAGCACCGAGCGCAGTTCGTCCACGCCGCTGCGGCTGGTCAATTCGGCGGCCAGCGTGGCCGAATCGCGCACGCCGAGCCGGATCAGCGTGACCGCCATCCGGATGCCGAACAACCCGAACCGCTCGGCCAGCTGCGCGCGCAGCTCCGGCGGCACCGGCAGCGGCACGTCGGCGCGCGCGAAACGGTCCGCCGAGAGCAACGCGGCGCTCAGTTCGTCGACCGGGACCCGCGCCAGCGCCTCGAAAGCCGCGAACTCCTGCTGACGCAGCGTCGCCGCGGCGAACGCGAGCAGGCCGGCGACGGGGATCACCGCCTGGCACAGACCCGTCCGTTCCAATTCCCCGGCGAAACGCGTGGCGACGTCACGCGCCGAGTGCAGCGCATCGATCCGGCCCGCCCCGATCTCATCGGCCCGCGAGACCACGCCGACGATGCCGAGCGGGCCGGGCGCCCCCGGTCCACCATTGGCCACGGCGGTTCCGGCGCCCACGCGTTCGAGAAACTGCACGTCCGTCGCGTCCAGCCGACGCAGCAGGTAGACCACCGCGTCGGCGCCCGGGATGGCGACGCTCTGCTCGGACCGCTCGTCGTCCGCGCCGGGCGTCAGCAGACGCGCGGTGCGCCGCGACACCTCGCGCGACAGCGACGACGTGCCGGGGGTGTCGATGATCGTGGTGTGCGCGAGCGTCGCGGCAGGCCACTCGACTTCGAGATGATCGACCTCGCGTGGAGCAGGGGCGTTCCAGTTGAGCCGGTCCAAGTCGAAGGTCAGCCCGTGCGTCCCGCTGCCGCGGCGGACCACGACATGCGCGCGGGCCCCGTCGGGGGCGTACGCCGTCACGCTGGGTGTGGAGCCGTACCGATACCAGGTGACCACCCTGGTGCACTCGGTCGCGTCGGTCGGGGCGATGTCCTGTCCGACAAGCGAATTCAGCAGTGTGGACTTGCCCGCCTTGATCGAACCGGCGAGCGCTACCCGCAGCGGCTGATCCAATCGGCGGGCGCAGTCGGCCAGCAGGGCACGAGGCCGCGGCTCGCCCGCGAGCGCCGCTTGCGCCGCCCCGACCAGCCGATGCGCCTCGGCGACGATTCCCGGCACCGGGCCACCATCACGTCTCACGGGGTTACCGTACCGGCGGGTCCCATCGGTAGTGCGTTCTGCATGGCATCGGCGTATCGGCGCAGTTCGGCGACCACGCGCAGCTGCTGTTCCAGTTGCGCACCGCGTTCGGCGCGGCGGGTGGCGACCATGGACGCCGCTTCCTGCGCGGCCCGCAGCGACTCGTCGATCGAGCGCAGGCTGCGTTCGGCGACGCCCGCGTAGTGGTCGCGCAACGCGCGGTGGATGCGGTGCAGTCGATCCTTCGACTCCTTGCCCGCCTGGAACGCCACATCGTCGACGAACCGGCGCACCGCCGCCTTCGCCTCGTTGCGCCGCTTGGCCAGCCTGGCCTGCTTGTCGTCCCGGAAAGCCTTGCCGCCCACGATCAAACCGGCGCCGATCGAGATCGGGTTGAGCATGGCGAGCCCGGCGAAGGTGGTGGCCAGCCCGACCATGAGCACGCCGCCGTAGGAGCCGCGCATGCCGACGAGCAGTTTGCTGCCGAGACCGATGTCGGGTTCCAGATCGGCGAGCGTGCCGGTGATGGCGCGGCCGGTGTCGGCGCCCGCGCCGGGGCGCACGTCCGGCAGATCGACGGCGCCGAGTTCGGAGAAGTGGTCCGCGACGCGCTCGGCGAGTTGAATCGCTCGCGCGTGGGTCCACAGCAGATTGTCGCCGAGCGCGGTATCGACGGTGCCCGTGAGGTGTTCGGCGATACGGTCCCAGTGCCTGCCCGGATCGTGCTCGTCGATCCATTCCTCGGTGGTGCGCGCGAGATTGCGCAGACGGTCGCGCAGGTCATGGTCGACGTCACCGGCCAGGTCGGTGATGCCGTCGGCCAGCGTCTGCTGCCAGGCGGCGGTCCTGCGGTGCAGTTCCTCCGCCGCGGAACGGGCGGATTGCAGCTCGCGCACCGCCGCCGCGCCCTGGGCGGGATCGCGGACCGCGACCAGCTCACTGCCCAGAGCCAGCGCGAGATGCTCTGCCGCGGAGCGGATGTCGCGGGCCACGGCGGTGCGGGTGGCGAGCTGATCGCGCGCCACCACCTGGTCGCGCAGGAAGGTGTACAGCACGCCGAAGCCGGATTCGACGCCCAGCTGCGCGTCCTGCAACCGCATCGCGTGGCTGCGCAGCAGCGACGACACCGGGATCATCGGCACGTCGAGGCGGGCCCGCGCGAGATGGCCCAGATCGGCCTCGTGCACCTGGCGCCAGTGCGGGTACAGGTCGGTCTTGGTGAGCAGCAGCGCCACCGTCGGGCACAGTTCCCGCACCTGCCGCAGGAACGCCAGCTCGGGCTCGGTGAGTTCGGTCGACGCGTCCGACAACACCAGGACCGCGTCCGCGGCGGGCACCATTCCGAGCACGCCCGCCGCGTGGGCGTTGCCGTGCCCGCCGACGCCGGGAGTATCGATCAGCACGATGCCGTCGGCCAGCAACGCGTTGGGGATCTGGACCTCGAGCCGCACGATCCGACGTCCTTGCGCGAGCGGGGCGCGCTGATCGATCGCACCGATCTCGGCGATCGGCACCGCCACCCTGGTCTCCGCGCCGCTGGAGTCGCCGTGCGCAGCGAGGACCAGCTCCGCGCGCGGCTCGGGACCGTGCGCGAGCAGCATCGGCACCGCGGTGGTGGCGTCGTCGCCCACCGGGCAGATGTCCAGGTTCAGCAGCGCGTTGACGAAACGGCTCTTGCCCTGGTCCAGCTGCCCTGCGACGATGATGCGCCGCCGCGGGTCGCGGACCCGGTCGGCCGCCACTTCGAGGCGGCCGACCAGATCGTTGCGGCCCGCGGCACGGGCCGCCGCGATGGTTTCACCGAGTACCGACAGCAGCGGTACCGCCGGTGGAGTGGCGTTCGGCACGGGTGTCCCCATCGCGGCATGGACCTCTTTCCGTATTACCGGGCAACTGTCAGTGCAGGAATGTATCGCCACCCAGCTCGCCGCCCGCCGAACCGCTCAACTCCGTGCCCGTGTGGGTGTCTCCGAACAGGCCCGCGTCGGTATGGCCGCCCGCGGTGCTGTCCAAGCCCGAACCGAAGGCGCTCGACACGTCCAGCGAGGACCAGGTGTGCGCGGTCGAGCCGACGCTGCCGCCGAGACCGGCGCCCGTGTCGACGGCACCGTGCGCCGCGCCGCCTGCCGAGCCCGCCAGTCCGGCGCCCGCGTCCGCCGCGCCGCCCACGGTCGAGTGCGCCGCACCGCTGAGGCCGCCCGTTGCGTCGAGACCCGAGGACAGGCCGGAGGCCGCGTGCGAACCGACGCCGATACCGCTGTCCAGACTCGAACCGAGATGCGCTCCCGCGCTGGACGCGCCTTCCAGACCACTCGACAGACCCGCGCCCGCGCTGCCCGCAGCGCCGAGACCGGTCGACAAGCCGGTCTCCAAACCCGAACCAGCCGCACCCTCGATCCCCGTGGAGAGACCGGAGGCCGCGTGCGAACCGACGCCGATGCCGCTGTCCAGACTCGAACCGAGATGCGCTCCCGCGCTGGACGCGCCTTCCAGACCACTCGACAGACCCGCGCCCGCGCTGCCCGCAGCGCCGAGACCGGTCGACAAGCCGGTCTCCAAACCCGAA